>JALZAX010000135.1 GCA_030948055.1 Verrucomicrobiota bacterium
AGTCTGGTTCCAGAATTGTCTGAAGAACTATTCCGGCGCGATTTTGATGATCTCGCACGATCGTGAGTTTCTGAATCAACTGGTCGGATCGATCATCGAGATCGCGCATCGACGACTCGTTAGGTATCGCGGTAACTGGGACAGCTACATCGAACAGAAAGCGGCGCGCGAAGAGCAACAGCTTTCCGCCTACAAGAATCAGCAGAAGGAGATCGCGTCCTTACAAGCGTTCGCCGATCGTTTCCGGGCGAAGGCGAGCAAGGCGTCGCAAGCGCAAAGCAAATTAAAACAGATCGACCGGATGGAGAAAATCGAAGCGCCGGTCGCGCGCGAGAAGACGGTGCACTTTCGTTTTCCGCAGCCGCCCCGGAGCGGTTTGCGTGTGATCGCGCTGAAGGATGTCGATCACGCTTACGGCGATCTGGTGGTTTATCGCGGATTAAATTTCGAGGCAGAGCGCGGGCAACGCACAGTTTTGGTCGGACCGAATGGCGCAGGCAAATCGACGCTTTTGAAATTGCTCGCGGGCGCGCTGCCGGTGCAAAGCGGCGAGCGCGCACTCGGACACAACGCGAAGGTCGGTTACTTTTCCCAGTATCGCGTCGAGATGCTGAAGCCGATGATGACGGTGCTCGACACCTCGCGCGACATGCCGAACCCCGTTTCCGAACAAGTCGCGCGCACTCTCCTGGGCTCGTTTCTTTTTCGCGGCGATGACGTTTTCAAAACGACTGGCGTTTTGAGTGGCGGTGAAAAGACGCGGCTAGCACTCGTTAGGCTATTACTCGATCCGCCGAATCTGTTGCTGATGGATGAACCGACGACCCACCTCGATATCGGCAGCATCGATGCGCTCCTCGGGGCGCTTTCGCAATACGAAGGCACACTGATTTTCATCAGCCACGATGTTTATTTCATCCGCGCGATCGCGAAGACGGTGCTCCATATCAACGCCGGGCAGCTCACGCCTTACGCCGGCGATTACGATTATTATTTGGATAAGTCGTGTGCCACTTCCGCGCGCGAAGCGTTGACCAGCAATGGACAAGCGTTAAACAACGCTCAACCAATCCAGCCGGTTGCCGAAGGAATGCGCGAAACGCGCGAGCGACGCCGGGCGGAAGCGGAGCAGCGCAAAGCAGAAGCGAAGGTCAAACGGGATCGGGAGAAGCGGGTGCACGAGATTGAGATGCACATTCTCTCTCTCGAAGGTCGGCAAAAAGAACTGACGGCGGACCTGGAAAAGCCCGAGACATACGAAGCCGGCGGGGCGGCCATGGAGTTGAACCGCGAGCTGCTCGGAATAAACGAGGAGCTTAAGCGCGCATCCGCAGAATGGGAAAAATGCGCGGAATTTTCGGAGAACGGCCCGGTTGGCACCGGTGCTGCTAAATAGGTAAGTGCGAACTGGGACTCACCTACTACTATACTGATTCTCCCAAGCTTCAGCAGCGCGGCCAGCGATGGCCGCGTTTTTTTTGCGCAAGCCTACTTCTCGAAAACTTTTTTGATGTCGCCGACTTTGTCGCGAATTTTCCCACCCACTTTTTCGGCCGTGCCGGTGTCTTCCATCTCCGGATCGCCAGTGGCGCGCCCGACCTTTTCTTTCACCGTGCCCTTCGCCTGCTGAATGTTGCCTTTGATTTTATCTGTGGTGCTCGACTTCATATAACTGATACGCGCCGCGGCGTAGCTGAGGTCGTGTGTAGTTTCCGCGGCGCCGGCGGCGGGACGGGATCGTAAGTCCCCATTTTCGTCCACGGCAGGCAGCGGCAGATCCGTTTCGTGGTCAGCCAAAGCCCTTTGGGAAAACCGTGGAGGTACATGGCCTCGAGCGAATATTGCGAACAGCTCGGGATGTAACGACAACGCACGTAGCGCGCAGTAAAGTGCTTGACGACTCCCCGATAAACGCTGTGCACGCCGGAATCGTAGAGACGCACCGAGACCTGCTGCGACGGAATGCGAATCCAATCAGCCGCCGCGACTAGCGCCAAAACGCCAGCGACAATCAGCGTTATCCAAAAGCGCGGACGCCTCAGGGCTGACCGCAGTGTGGGCATTTCGCGCTGCCTTCCACCCGTTTCTTCTGGCAGTGCGGGCAGAGCACGAGATTTCCTTTCGGCCGCATCAGGAGATAAATGATGAGACCGAGCACGCCGGTAAAAACGGTCACGATTGTAAGCAACATCGCGTTATCCATCCCACGGCTCTTGGCGTCTTTGTAAACCCAAACGGCCAGCGCGATCCAAATGGCGAAGACAACCAGACAGACGATACATCCGCAGGTGCCGCCAATGAGCGCACCGATTGCGCTACCAGCTTTGTCCGTATCGGAATCTTGCGCGAGAAGATTTCCGCTACCTAACGACAACAAAAAAACTGGAAGGAAGCGCTTCATATGATGCAAGTGCGCAGTTTTCTTAGGCGCTGTCAATTCGGAATCATCACCCGATGTGTTGCTTAAGATGCGACGGCCGCAATTGGTTCCTGCGTTCTTGTCGCCACCACCTTATCGAGCGCGTTGCGCAACTGCGGCCAGTCAACCGGTTTGGTCAGATGTTCGGAAAAACCGGCGGCGAAACTCGCCGCGCGATCTTCCTCCGAACCGAAGCCGCTCAACGCGATCCCGACCAGACCACGCGAAGAATGTAACTCGCGCATCAGGTCGAGCCCATTGCCATCCGGGAGCCCGAGGTCGCTGACGATGACGTCGAATTTCTGCGAGCCAGCCAACTCACGCGCGCGCGCCAGCGTGTTGGCATGCGCGACGGAGAATCCATTGTGCTCCAGGATGCGCCGCAAAACGCGCGCGGTGTCTTCGTGATCTTCCACGAGCAGGATACGCACACTGGCCGGCGCAGAACTTTCCTGCGGAAGAAAAACTGGACCTTCGAGCAACGAAGTCTCCATCGCCTGGAGTCGCACGGTAAAAGTGGCGCCATGGCCGCGGCCTTTACTCTCGGCGGTGATCGTTCCGCCGTGCATGTCGATGACGCGCTTGGAAATGGCTAAGCCAAGGCCGAGACCGCCGAACTGTTGCGTGACGTTCCGGCCCCCTTGTTCGAAAGCGTCGAAAATTCGCGGGAGAAGCGCGGCATCAATCCCGACGCCGCTGTCGGTTATCTCAACGATGATGTGATGGGTTGATTCGTTCCGCGTGCAAAGCTCGAGGTGACCGCCATGCGGCGTGAATTTCACCGCGTTCTTGACCACGTTCCAAAAAACCTGCTGCAAACGCGCCGCATCGGCCCAGCAATGATGCTCGGCCGCATTAAAGCGCCGCGTGACCGTAAGATTTTTTTCCTGCAATTCCTGCGCAGTGATGGCGAGGGCATGATCGAGCGCGGTGTGAATATCAACCGCGTCGTTGTGTAACTCGAGTTTACCATGCGCGATGCGCGTGAGGTCTAACAAGTCATCGATCAGGAGAGCTTCCAGTTCGACATTGCGCTGCAGAACTTCTAGATCGCGGCGAAGCTCATCGGAAATTTCCGGCTGCCGGCGGAGGGACGCGATGGTCATGAGCACCGGCGTGAGCGGCGTCCGCAGTTCGTGCGAAAGCATGGCGAGAAATTGGTCCTTCGCGCGATTCGCTTCCTCGGCCTCCTGCTTAGCCCGCTGCAAAGTTATCTCCGCATCTTTCCGGTGGGTGATGTCGAGAATGGTGCCGATGAAACGCGTCGGCATTCCGACTTCATCGTAAACGGCGCGGCCTTTTTCGGTTACCCAGCGCTCTTTGCCGTCGCCAATGCCGACCGTGCGATATTCAATATCATAGCGTCCCGTGCTGTCCTGCTGCAAAACAGACTGCACCGTTTCGCGCACGATGTGCCGATCTTCCGGATGCACGCCTTGGAGATATGTGTCGTAAGTGACCTGAGCATCGGGGGGCAAACCCCAAAGCGCTTTGCAGCGTTCCGACCAGCGCACTTCACCGGTCTTGGGATAATAATCGAAGGTCCCGATGTCGGCTGCTTCCGTGGCGAGCCGCAGCAGATCTTCGCTCGCCTGTAATTTCAGACCGCGTTGGCGCGCAAGCGATTCCTGATGTTTCCGCTCCGAAATATCGGCTCGAAAAATAACGATGCCGCCCTTGGTCGGATAAATGCGCGTGTCGAGCCAACGTTTCCAGGGCTCATGAAAAAACTCCGCATGCACCGAACGCCGTTCGTCCATCGCGATGTGCGCCAGCTTGTAAAATTCCGTGCCGACCGCGTCGGGAAAAATTTCCCAGATATTTCGGCCGAGCATTTTTTCCTTTGGCAAACCGGCCAGATCCGCCACGCGATCGTTCACGTAGGTGTAACGCCAATCGAAGTCTAACGAGGAGAAGGCATCGCTGATTCCGCGCAGCACCATCTCGCGGTGTTCGATCAGATCACGAGTTTCAAACTGCCGTTGACGCGAGCGCAGCGCCACCTTCACCGCGCTGATCAAGGTTACGCCATGCAGAGGCCGTTCCAGCAAAGTGACGTTGCCGGCGGGTCCGAAAACATCGACCGCCTCGAGGCCAGTTCGTTCCGCGCCGATGCGGGTGAGAATAATTACCGGCACATCGGACCATGGCGGTTGATGCTTAAGAGCATCGAGCATGGCAGGTAGTTCTGCGGGCCGCAGCGCTTCCTGTTCGAGCAAAAGCGCCAGCGTTGAATCGCTCAGCTTACTCGCCGCGTCTGTGATGCTCGGGCATATTTCTGTCGCAATATCTTCCCTGGCCAGCGCCGAGGCGGCCAGCGCCGCATCTTTGCCGAGCGGAGCAACGATCAGGACCGCGCCCGCGGAATCATCTTCTTTTCTTTTCATGCCCGCGACCTTTCGGACGCTGCTGTTTTTTACGCTCGGGATATTCCGGCACGCCCGTCAGCACGCCACGAAATTCCTTCAACGGCGGGCCGACGGAAATGTTGCCGGCTTCAATCATTAGTTCGCGGATGGTGTTCTCATGCGCACCGGTGCGCTTCTTGACCACCGAGATCGCCTTGTGCACGGCCCCTTCCATTTCGAAGAACCGCAGCGTCACCACCGTGTCGGCCAAATAGGTTACATCGAGTGGCGATTGCATATTGCCGAGCAACCCCTGCGGCGTCACCACCAACATGGTCGCGACGCCGAGTTGATTGAGATAGGTGAACAACTCGTGCAACTGCAGGTTTACGAAACGCTCCTCGCCCATCGATTGCAGGTAGCCATTTAAGCTATCGAGCAAGATGACCTTGGCGCCGCGCTCTTCCACTTCCGCGCGAATACATGACGACAGCTCCCCGGGCGACAATTCCGCGGGATCAATTTGCACTGCGCGGAATACCCCGCTCTCCTGCAACTTCTTCCAACTACTCGTTAGGCGTTGGGCTCGCGCCAGCAGCACGCCGAGCGTTTCGTCGAAGGTGTAAAGCACGACATTTTCTCCGCGCTCCGCCGCTGCCAGTGCGAACTTCAAGGCCAGCGTCGATTTTCCCGTACCGGGCGGACCGGAGAAAAGTGTGCTGGTGCCGCGCGCTAAACCGCCGCCTAACAAGTCGTCGACCAATTTGATTCCGCTCGACGCATTTTCGTGAACAAAGGCTCGGTGATGTTCCGCTGCCACCAGGCGCGGGAAAACGCGCAACCCTCCTTTTTGCATCACGAAATCGTGGTTGCCGCCGCGATAAGTGCTGCCGCGCACTTTGCGCACATTCAATCGCCTCCGCTCGCTCCCATACTCGGGCGACAATTGTTCCAGCGAGAGAACACCATGCGCCAGACTGAGCACATGGCTATCGGCCGCTTTCGCCGAGTTGTCGTCGAGCAACAGCGTCGTGCAATTTCGTCCGGCAAAATATTGTTTGAAGGCGAGAATCTGCCGCCGATAACGCAGCGCTGTTTGCGAAAGCAGCCGCAATTCCGAAAGCGAATCGAAAGCGACGCGCGTCGGTTTCACTCGCTCGACCGCATCGAGCAGCAGTTTCGTCGTCTCGGTCAGCTCGACCTCCGAAGCATGGAAAAGCGTGTTCTGCGATTGCGCCGCCAATTGTTCGCTGATCGCGGAAAGCTCTACGATTTCTACACCGTCCAGCGACCATCCGTGCGAGCGCGCGACTTCCTCCACTTCTTCCCGCGTTTCGGACAGACTAATGTAGAGAACCTTCTCTCCCTTCTTCGCGCCGGTGAGCAAAAACTGCAGCGCGAGCGTGGTCTTACCCGAGCCGGGCTCACCTTGAATCAAATAAAGCCGTCGCGGTGGCAGGCCCCCGCTCAAAATATCGTCGAGGCCGGGAACGCCGGTGAGCACTTTGGTATGGTCGAGCGGAAGGAAGTCAGTCACTGGCGCGGGAACCTTACGAAGTCGCGATGCAAACGCGAGAGCGAACATGTTTGCGCGTGCCTCAGTTGAAGAGCAACCCCATCGCATGAGATGTTTCGCGATGTTGAAGGGGCTGGAGGTCAACCTGGTCGTGCCCGATCTCTGGCAACAGGAAGCGGTCCGCGCGTTGCGCGAGGGAAAAGATGTCGTGGTGCAGGCGCCGACCGGCTCGGGCAAGACTTACATTTTCGAGCTGCTTTATGCGTCGCTGAAAGGTCAGGCGATTTTCACCGTGCCCACGCGAGCGTTGGCTAACGACAAACTGGCGGAATGGCGCGCCCGCGGTTGGGATGTCGGGATCGCGACGGGCGATCTGGCCTTGAATACCGAGGCGAAGGTTGTGGTCGCAACTTTGGAAACGCAACGCACGCGATTTCTCCGCCGCGATGGTCCGCAGCTCCTCGTGGTCGACGAATATCAAATGATCGGCGATCCCGTACGCGGCGTGCATTACGAACTCGCGCTCGCCCTCGCGCCGCCGCAAACGCAGTTGCTTCTCCTCAGCGGCAGCGTCGGTAATCCGCAAGACATCGTGGCGTGGCTGCAACGCATCGGACGCGATGCCGTCTTGATTTCGCATCAGGAGCGGCCCGTGCCTTTGGAAGAATTGGATCTGCGAAATCTTTCCGATTCACAATTCGT
>JALZAX010000007.1 GCA_030948055.1 Verrucomicrobiota bacterium
ACTCGATCTCACCGGGATCAACCGTGAGAACTTTCTGATAAGCGACGAGGGCAGCGTCCACTTCGCCGCTTTCTTCCAGGCGCGCGCCTTCGACGAAAAGCGCGAGCGCGTCCGCCTTGCGCAGTGAAGGATTGCTCAGCGCGAGATCGGAAGCAGGCGAAGTGCGCGATGAATCATCGAGCGCGTTGCTTCGTTTTACCGGAAGAGCTTTTGCCGGTGCACCCGCCGGACGTGCTGCGTCCGCGTTTGCGATGATGCTGCAAAGAAGAACCAGCACGGCAGCAGCGCACGAGCGGTTCTTCATTGTCGCCAGTCTAACGAATTGCGCACGCAGGCGCAACGTGACCCACGCAGCCGTTACGACTTGTAACGCAAACGCTTCTTGTGGCGATTCTCCTTCATGCGCTTGCGGCGCTTGTGTTTGGAGATTTTCGCCTTACGGCGCTTCTTGAGTGATCCCATAGAGAGTTTCGGAGTCCGCTAAAGCGGAGCGCAATGCAAGCACCGGTCACGCCGCACTGCAACTGCGTTCTTCGATGTAATTACGCGAGCGGTAATGCCTTCAGCAGCAAATCGACATGCTCCTCGGGCTTCACTTTGCGATAGATTGCGGTAAGACGACCGCCCGGGTCGATGACGAAAGTGCTGCGTTCGGTGCCCATGTATTTCTTGCCGTACATACTTTTTTCAACCCAGACGCCGTAGGCTTCGACCATCTTGTGCTCGGGATCGGAGAGAAGCGGGAATGGGAGCTCATGTTTGGTGATGAATTTCTCGTGGCTCTTGGTCGAATCGATGCTCACGCCGAAGATCTCGCCGCGCTTTTCGAGATTCTTCCAGGAATCGCGCAAAGCGCAGGCCTGTGTGGTGCAGCCCGGCGTGTCGTCTTTCGGATAAAAATAAAGAACGACCGAGCGTCCACGAAAATCGCCTAACGAGACCTCTTTCCCACTGCCATATTTTCCGCCGACCGCCGTCGCGGTAAACTTGGGGGCCGTATCGCCAACATTTAAAGACATGTCGGGATGATCAGGTTTCGAAGAAGATTATCAAGAGACCGACGATCCCGAGCAATGCGCCGATGATCCCGCTCTCAAACTTTTCCAGCGCGTCGAGTTTCACTTTCTGCACACCCATCAGGGTAAGCCAGGTAAACAAAATCATTCCGGCCACGGTGCCGACCGAAAGAATCACCGTCAGTAAAGCGAAGCCGCTCCAGCCGTAGCGAACGCCGGAAGCGTAAATCGGCAGGAACGCTTCGCAGGGAGAAAAAGTCAGCAAAGCCAGTAGACTGGTAATCGCGACCCGATCCGATGCTCCGGAATGTCGCGCTGCAACGGGCGGCGAAGCATGATGATGTTCGTGTTCGAGCTCGCCGGCGTGATGATGATCATGGCCGCAGAAGAGATGATGATGCGCATGTCCCTTACCCGTTAACTGCCGATACAAATAAAAAGCACCCAGAAGAATGAGCGCTGTCCCCGCGATGCGCGGAAACCAAACTCCGATGTGTTCGTTCAAGACGATGCCGAACCAGGCGATGAGGAAACCAAGCACCGCGGTGAAGATGACATGTCCGGTTCCGGCCAGCGCGGTCACACCTAAAGTGCGGGCGTGATTCCAATGTTGCGCGCGCGCCGCCAGCACGAACGGCAGCCAATGCGTCGGAATCGCCGCGTGAAAAAACGCCACACCGAAACCGGTAATCGCGATGGTGGTAAGGACGGCGTCGTTCATCGGCTCGTGCTCATACTCGTAATCGTGATCGTAATCGAGAACTCCTAATCGAGCACGAGCACGATCAGGAGTATGAGCACGAGAAAAAAATCACATCGGGCTGCAGGGATTTGAACCCTGGACCTCCTGCACCCGAGGCAGGCGCTCTACCAAGCTGAGCCACAGCCCGTGATTTTGATCTGCCGAAGCAGAGAAAAGGCAGCGCCTTATTCGCCTACTTCGTTCCGGCTGGCAAGCGTCTTCGCGCGAACAATCCGGTTGACAGACTGACGCACCGCCGACAAGGTCTCGATTCCGTTTTCTGCGCCGATGATTGCGTCCAACATCATTCCTCCTACTCTGGCAAGCGACTCGCCGGCGATTCTTCAGTTTCCTACGGACACTAACCGAGCCGTCCGTTCATTGCGCACTATGACCTCCCAACTCCTGCAGGAAGCAGCCCAAGTGATCCCGAATCAGCAACTCTTGATCAACGTCGTTTCCAAGCGGGTCCGCCAACTCGGGTTGGGACATCGCCCGCTGGTCGAAGCTACGCCGCGCTCGTCGCTCACCGACATCGCGCTGCGCGAAATCATTGCCGGCAAGCTGACCTACGAGCGAATTGTCGACGCGCCCGCGGACGGCGCCGCTTAACTAGCGCAAGCTTCCCGCTTGCCGGATAGTTGCTGCGATGGCCGCGGAAACTATTCTTAATCGCAAGGCGCTGCGCGATTTTCACATCCTCGAGCGCTACGAAGCGGGTATCGAGTTGAAAGGCAGCGAGGTCAAATCGATCCGCGCCGGCAAAGCGAACATCGGCGATGCCTTCGCGCGCATCGAGAAGGGCCAGGCATTTCTCTACAACGCCGACATTCAACCGTACGCGCAAGCCAGTCACGAAGTGCCGCCGGCGAAACGCGTGCGTCGTTTACTTTTGCATCGCCACGAAATCGACAAGCTCTATGGCGAAACCGCGATCGCTGGTCGAACACTGACTATCCTGAAACTTTATTGGAAGGGCGGAAAGTTGAAGGCGGAGATTGGTGTCGCGACCGGCAAAGTCGCGCACGATAAGCGACAGGATTTGAAGAAGCGCGCGACCGATCGCGAGACCGCGCGCGAAGTTGCGCGCTTCAATCGGCGACACGGTTAGAGGCCAATCGCACTCGCGCGAACGTATATGAAGTGTGAAGAAGACTCACACTTTCGCTCTCGCTGCCGCTGGAACCGCCTTGGCGCTTTGCGCCATTCGTAAAGCCACGCGCGGCAATTTTTCTTTTGCCGGCAAAGTCTGTCTCATCACCGGCGGCTCGCGTGGACTTGGATTGGTTTTGGCGAGGAGAATCTGCGCGGAAGGTGGTCGCGTCGCGTTGCTCGCGCGTGATCTCGAGGAATTGCGCCGGGCGCATGATGATTTGGTGCTGCGCGGCGGCGATGTGGTGGTTGTCCCGTGCGATTTGCTGCAACGCGATCAAATCGAAGATGCGCTGCGCGAAGTCGTCGAGCATTTCGGGCCAATCGATGTTCTGATTAACAACGCCGGCATCATCGAAGTCGGCCCACTCGAACACATGTCGCGCGAAGATTTCGAGCGCGCCATGCAACTGCATTTATGGGCGCCGTTCACGCTCATGTGGGAAGTGATTCCGCAGATGCGTCGCCGCGGCGGTGGGCGCATTATCAACATTTCTTCCATCGCCGGCAAAATCGCCGTGCCGCACCTGGCCGCATATTGCGCCAGCAAACATGCGCTCATTGGTCTGTCCGATGCCATGCGCGCCGAACTCGCGCGCGATCGTATCTGCGTCACCACCGTCGCGCCCGGAATGATGCGCACCGGTTCGCATGTGAATGCAAAATTTAAAGGACAACATGCGGCGGAATTCGCCTGGTTCGCCATCTCAAATTCGACGCCGCTCATTTCCATCAGCGCGGACTCAGCTGCGAAACAAATCCTGGAAGCGTCACGCAATCGTCGCCCTGAAATTACGCTTACGATGGCGGCGCGCGTCGCAATTATCGGAAACGCAATTTTTCCCAGCATCACCGGACAGATCATGAAGCTGGCGAACCGTCTTCTTCCCGCCGCGACTGACTCGTCGGGTAATCAAGCGCGTTCCGGCGCAGAAAGTCGTTCGCGGAAAATAACGCCGCGATGGTCGACATCGTTAGCCGACCAAGCGAGCGCGCAGAATAACGAAGCGGGCGTGAACGGTTCGCGCTGAGGGCGCGATGGACGGGAAACGTCTTTTTGTCGCGATCGATTTTCCGGACGCGATCAGGGAACTACTCGTTAGGCTAAATCCACATCTGCCCGGCGTGCGCTGGCTGAAGCCGGAGCAGATTCACCTCACGCTCAGTTTTCTCGGACAGGTATATGCCGATGAAGAAAAGATTTTGCGCGAAAAATTACAGAGCATCCATTTCGTTCCGTTCTTTCTGCCGATAACCGGCGTTGGTACTTTTCCAGCAAAAGGAAAACCGCGCGTTATTTGGACTGGCGTAGGGCGTGGTCATCCGCAGTTATTTCATCTGCACAAGAAAGTGCAGGAAGCGGCGCTCAGCGCCGGATTAGAACCGGATCTCCGCGCCTGGCATCCGCACCTCACGATCGCGCGTTGCCTCGATGTCTCGGCCGAACGCGTTCGTCCATTTCTGAAAATGAATTCCGATTTCGATGCCGGTTTGATTCGCATCGAATCCTTTTCACTTTACTCGAGCGTCCCCAGACCGATCGGTTCCGTTTACACGTGTGAGCTTATGGTGAGTCCAACGTAATGGATTTCGCGAAAATGCGCTCGGTCGCGCAGCTGTTCTTTCGCCGAAATGCGACGCGCGGTGTTTCGACCAAATGGCTTTTCAAGACGCACACCCGCCTTCTCCGTTCCTTTCTTCGTCATCACACCTTCGAAGTGGAGAAGGCGGGGGATTTCACCTATTTGCGGGTCGACCGGACTCCCTTTGTTTGGCCTGCGAACGCAGATCTCGAGCCTCTGAAAAATCTGCTCGCCGAGTTGTTGATCCCAGATCACCCGCATCAATATGATTATGGCCTAACGAGACTTTCGCCGCGCGAGGTATTGTTGGATGTCGGCTGTTGTGAAGGTGGTTTCGCGGCGAAGGCGGCTGCAGGGGGAGCGACGGTCATCGCGGTCGAACCATCGCGAAGGATGAGCGGAGTTATTCGTCGGCTTTTTGAACTGCGCGGTCTGCCCTCGCCTACAATTAAGGAGTGTTTGTTAGGCTCACGCTCAGGCGAGGCGTGTTTTCAGGAGAACGAAGAAGATCCGGCCCAGAGCCGCTTTGCCGAAACAAAGGTCCCGAACTCCTATCCGATTTCTCTTTCGACCATCGATCAGCTTGTCGCCGGGCTGGAGGTGAAGCCAACTTATCTAAAATGCGATGCGGAAGGAGCGGATTTCGGGATTCTACAGGGCGGACGCGAATTTCTGCAGGAATTTCGGCCGAAAATCGCAATCACCACCTATCACGCATCGGAAGACTTTGTGCGTATGCGCGACTATTTGGTTTCGTTAGGCTACAAAGTTGAAGGCAAAGGGCTCATCTACATCGGTGGTGAACTTCGTGTGGTCATGATCCACGCGGCCTAGGCGGCTAATCGAAAGCAGGCTCGATGCGTTCTTCTTCGCGCGGGACAAGTTTGTTTCGCTCGATGATGCGTGCGCAGGTGTTCCAGCGCAGGATGGTGTCGTCGTTTCCCGAAGGACGAATCCCTTCCGCTTTTTCGTAACACTCCATCGCTTCGCGAAACAAATCGTAAGCCCAGGCCGCAGCGTGGCCGCCGTGCGCTAATTTCGCTTTGGCGCGCCGCTCCGAAAGTAACCCCGAAAAATAATGGCGTTCGTATTCACCCTTCAATTTGCCTAACAACTCCTTGGCCTGCGTGTCGCTGACGCCGTAACCCTTGGAAAAACGATCCGTGACCGCAAGCAGTAACGTCGTGATTGCCTGCTGATTGTCCGGCGCGATTTTTAAGACATCGAGGCAAATACTCTCGGCTTCGGCCGGTTCGTTGAGTAACCGGTAACGTTCTGCTTTTTCCAGTGCAGCCGGGATTCCTTCTTTCGTCAGCGTTTTCAGCTCAAACATCGCTTCACTTTCGTCGCATTCGTCGCCAGAGCCAGCCTAACGGGTCGTAAAATTCGTCGACGACGCGTTCCTTCAACGGAATGATGGCGTTGTCGGTGATCTGGATATTTTCCGGACAAACGTTCGTGCAGCATTTGGTGATGTTGCAATAACCGACGCCGTGCGCCTCGCGCAATTCCGGCACGCGATCTTCGGTGTCGAGCGGATGCATCTCCAGGGCGGCGACGTAAGTAAGGAAACGCGGCCCGATAAACTCGTCGTGTTTGTGATGATCGCGCAACACGTGGCAAACATCCTGGCAAAGAAAACACTCGATGCATTTACGGAATTCCTGCACGCGGTCGATGTCCACCTGCTGCATCCGCCAGGTGCCGTCCGGCGCGTCCGGCGGGCGCGGCTTGAATTTCTTAATGCGCTTTTTTACTCGGTAATTCCACGAGACATCCGCGATCAAATCCTTCACTAATGGGAATGCCTTCATCGGCTCGATCGTCACCGGTTTCTCGATCGGCAAGTCGCTCAGCCGCGTCATGCACATCAGGCGCGGGATCCCGTTGATTTCCGCTGAACACGAACCGCACTTGCCTGCCTTGCAATTCCAGCGACAGGCGAGATCGCCAGCCTGCGTGCGCTGAATGTCGTGCACCGCATCGAGCACAACCATGCCCTCGGAACATTCGGCGGAATAGTTATTGAACGCGCCGCCGCTGGCATCGCCGCGCCAGATTTTGAATTGAACGGTCTGTTCGCTCATGGAAAGTGATGAGTGATGAGTGACGAGTGACGAGTGACGAGTGGTGCCGGGAGAAATCGGGTGCGTTTTCTCCTCACTCATCACTCGCAACTCATCACTTTTCTTCACTTCATCTCCTCGATGACTTGCTTCAAATAATCGGGCAATTCTCTAAGCGGCTCCAATCGAATCTGCATCGAGCCATCTTCGGCTCTCGAAATCATCGTATTCACTGTCGAGAAGCTTTCGTTTTTCTCGGGGAAATCTTCGCGGAACTGCGCGCCGCGGCTTTCTTTTCTCTCCAACGCCGCGCGCGTCACGGCTTCCGACACCGTTAATAGATTTTCAAGATCAAGCGCAGTGTGCCAACCCGGGTTGAACTCCCGATGTCCAACGACACCCGCGCGACCTGCCCGTTCCTTAAGTTTCCGCAGTTGCTCCAAGGCTGATTTCATTTCCGCTTCATTGCGCACGATTCCGACGTTGTCCTGCATCAGGTCCTGCAAATCCTTTTGCACTTCGTAAGGATTTTCGCCGCGGTTTGGTTCGAAGGGTTCGACAGCTTCGCGTGCCGCTTCTTCGATCTTCGTCGAATCGATTTCGCCTAACGAGTTCTCTTTCGCGAATTTCGCCGCGTATTCACCTGCGCGTTTTCCGAAAACCAAAAGATCGGAAAGCGAATTTCCGCCGAGCCGATTCGCGCCGTTAATTCCGGCAGCGCATTCGCCCGCGGCGAACAATCCAGGCGCGCGCGACATTTGCGTGTCGGCGTTCACATGCACGCCACCCATGACGTAATGCGTCGTCGGCCCGACCTCCATTGGTTGCTCCGTGATGTCGATGTCGGCCAGTTGTTTGAACTGGTGATACATGCTCGGCAGTTTGCGCATGATGTGATCCGCGCCATTCGCGATGCGTTTTTAGATCCAGGCGATATCGAGATAAACACCACCGTGCGGGCTGCCGCGGCCTTCCTTGATCTCGCGCACGATGCAGCGCGCGACGTGATCCCGCGTCAGTAACTCCGGCGGACGTCGCGCATTTTTGTCTCCCTGACAATAACGCCAGCCTTCTTCTTCGCTGTCTGCGGTCTGCGATCGATAGTTTTCCGGAATGTCGTCGAACATGAAGCGACGCCCTTCCTTGTTCGTCAGAATCCCTCCTTCACCACGCACACCTTCGGTCACGAGAATTCCGCGCACGCTCGGCGGCCAAACCATTCCCGTCGGATGAAACTGCACGAACTCCATGTCGATCAGTTCGGCGCCGGCGCGGTAGGCGAGCGAATGTCCATCGCCGGTGTATTCCCAACTGTTGCTCGTAATTTTGAAGGCGCGTCCGATTCCGCCTGTCGCGAGCACGATGGCTTTCGCGCGAAAGATTTTGAATCGACCGCGCTCCCGTTCGTAGCCAAATGCGCCAACCGCACGTCCATCACTCATTAGGATGGCGAGGATGGTGTGCTCCATGTGCACATCGATTCCCTGATGGATACCGTGATCCTGCAGCGTGCGGATCATTTCCAAACCAGTCCGATCTCCGACATGTGCGAGTCGCGGATAACGATGTCCGCCGAAATTGCGCTGCAGGATGCGGCCATCTTTCGTTCGATCGAAAACCGCGCCCCATTTTTCCAATTCGCGCACGCGATCGGGCGCTTCCTGCGCGTGCAGCTCAGCCATGCGCCAATTGTTGACGTACTGACCGCCGCGCATCGTGTCGGCGAAATGCACGCGCCAGTTGTCGCGATCATCGACGTTCGCTAGGGCGGCCGCGATTCCACCTTCCGCCATGACGGTGTGCGCTTTGCCGAGCAACGATTTACAAACCAATCCCACCGACACTCCTGCGGCCGAAGCTTCAATGGCCGCGCGCAACCCTGCGCCGCCCGCGCCGATGACAAGAACGTCGTGCTGGTGTGTTTCGTATTCGGGCATCGGCGCGGCTAAAGCAGACGGAAGTCGTGCCAGATTCCCATCGAACACATTCTCACATACAGATCGGCGAACCCGACCCAGAACAGACTAATCCAAGCCCACAACTGGTGGCGTTGATTCAAGCAAGTGACACAGCGATAAGCCGGAAACGTCGGCGATTTCGAAAGTTGATCGCGAAAGCCGCCGATCAAATGCCGCAACGCGTGACAGCCGAAAGTAAATCCCGCGAGGAGCACGACGTTGATCAGAAGAACGATCGTGCCAACGCCGATACCAAATCCGTCGGCAAACCACATCGCCTTCCAAACATCGAAGCTGAGCAGGCCGATGAAAATGATCGCGAGATAAAGAAAATACCGATGCACGTTTTGCATGATGAGGGGGAAGGACCGTTCCCCGAGATAATGCTTACGCGGTTCACCGACTGCGCAGGCGGGCGGATCAGCCCACAGAGCCTTGTAATATGCGCCGCGGTAATAGTAACAGGTGAGTCGCAATCCGCCTGGCGCCCACAAAATTAGAAGTGCGGGTGAAAACAAAAGCCAGCCCGGCCACCAAAGCGGTTTCGGCCCGAACCAGCTGTGCGGCGAGCCGCCGAAAAGTTCCGGCGAATAAAAAGGCGAGAGATACGGGCCGTAGTGATAATGCACGCCTTGGAAGGCCGCCCAGGTGGAGTAAATAATGAACGCGAGAAACCCGACCGCCATCAGCGCCGATTTTTTCCACCACACGTCGCTTCGCATTGTCGCCCCAAAAGAACGCGGTGGTGGCAGAGTAGCTTCAGCGGAATTCATTGGGAATGGCGAGACGCACCGTGTTCATAACGGCTGCCAATTTTACGATCAAGTAAATCGAAAGATTCAACGCGCTTTACCCCACGATGCGAAATGCAACTTTCCAAACGTCATGGAAATGCGGCAAACTACGCCGCCTTCCCTCCCGGACATGAAAGATAGTCTCAACGAATCTCACAATTTCAGTTCGTCGTTCGCCGGCGAAGATCCGGTAGCGTTGCGAGACGAGAAGCTGGCGTCCGATTCGCCCGCGCGGGCGCGAATGACAGCTACGCAACGGCGGAAGCTGCTTTTCCATTGGAACATGACGCGTCGCGAATATCCGCGCGATCGTTGTTTGCATCATTTGTTTGAGGAGCAGGTCGACAAAACTCCGCGCGCGACCGCCGTGCAAGACGATGCCGATTCGCTTTCCTACCGGGAGCTGAATCGGCGCGCTAACCGCCTGGCGCATCAACTGCGTTCGCTCGGAGTGCAACGCGAAACGCTCGTGGGAGTTTGTCTCGAACCTTCGACCGATCTTCTCGTCGCCTTACTGGCAGTGATGAAAGCGGGCGGAGCTTACGTTCCACTCGACGCCTCTTATCCAAGGGAACGTATCGCCTTCATGGTGCACGACTCGGCGATGCCGCTCATCATCACTCGGGACAAATTGAAATCCATTCTGCCGCACGCTGAAGTGCGAATTCTTTCTCTTGAGACTCCGCTGCCGGAGGCCGAATTTTCGCCGAATCCCGCGAGCGAGCTGACGCCCGAAAATCTGGCCTACGTAATCTACACTTCAGGTTCAACTGGCCGACCGAAAGGCGTGATGATGACTCATCGCGGGCTCGTTAACTATCTCGTGTGGGCCACGCAGGCTTACGAAATGAAAAAAGGAACTGGCGCGCCCGTGCATTCGTCCATTGCTTTCGATCTCACGATCACGGGCCTTTTCGCGCCCCTCCTGGCGGGCGGTTCGGTGCGCATGTTGCCGCAAAATTTGGAGACGCTTGGTCTAGCCTTGCGCGCGGACACGCCATTCAGTTTGGTAAAAATCACCCCGGCACACTTGGAACTTTTGTGTGCGCAATGGACCAGCGAATGCGGCGCGTCCACTCATCTGTTCGTTGTCGGCGGTGAAGCGTTGTTCGGGCAAAGCCTCGATTTCTGGCAACGTTGTGCGCCGGCTGCCGCCCTCGTGAACGAATACGGCCCGACCGAAACCGCGGTGGGCTGCTGTGCCTATTTCGTCCCGAAGAGCCACATGTTCGACGGTGCGATTCCGATCGGCCGTCCCATCGCCAACACGCAGCTCTATGTCCTGGATGAATCTCTCGAGCCGGCCCCGCTCGGCGAATCTGGCGAGTTGTATATCGCCGGCGACGGTCTGGCACGTGGTTATTTAAACCTGCCGGAACTAACCGCGGAGAAATTCGTGCCCAATCCCTTCGCCGCTGAAGATGAGAATACTTCTGCGCGCATGTACAAGACGGGAGATTTGGTCCGCTATCTACCGGATGGAAATCTCGAGTTCCTCGGACGCGCGGACGATCAAATCAAATTGCGCGGTTATCTGATCGAACCGGCGGAAATCGAAGCGGCCCTGGTTACTCATCCGCAAGTGCGCAATGCCGCGGTCATTAGCCTAACGAGTGCTAGCGGGGAAAAATATCTGGCGGCATACTTGCTTGCGAAAGGCCCGCCACCGGCACCAGCGGATTTGCGAGAGCACCTCAAGGCGAGATTACCGGAACCGATGATCCCGTCCGTCTATGTGACATTAGCTGCGTTGCCTTTGACCGCCAACGGGAAGGTAGATCGAAAAGCTCTGCCGCTCCCGGAACTGAAAGTGGACCAGTCCGAGATGGCGGCTAACGAGACTGAGCATCGCGTTGCCGAACTGTGGAGTGAAGCACTTCAGCGGCCCGTCGAGCTCGACGATAACTTTTTCGAACTCGGCGGTCACTCGCTGCTCGCGGTGCGTCTCGTCATGCAAATAAATCAACTCTTCGAGACGCAGCTGGATGCACTCTCATTTTATCAGCATACGACTCCGCGCCAGGTTGCCCAGCTGGTTGAAGGAGGTGGCGAAACTGTCCCCCCGAAACTGGTTCGTCTCCGGCCCGGTCGTGGAGAAGGGCCGATTGTCTTTCTAAATGCTCCGCAGGAACTCATTCGCGTCGCGAACCTGATGACCGACCAGCATGCCATTTATGTGAGTGAGGTTCCATTTCCCAAAGGAGCGGTAGAAGCGGCGATGCGTTCCGACACGACCAAACTTCCCGGCTTGGAAGAAATGATCTCACCCCATTTCGATCTCATTTGCTCCCACCAATTGAGTGATCCGATTTTTCTCGCGGGCTATTCCTCTTACGGAATGGTTGCCTTCGAAGTTGCCCACCTCCTGCGCCGAGCCGGTAAAAAAGTTGGGGGCGTCTTTTTGTTCGATGCCGATATGAAACCGTCGCGTTGGGCTGTTTTGCGTGTGCGCAGTCTCCGCCACGCACGCGAGCTCATGAAAAGTGGCGCGCCTTATCTTTGGAAAAAAATGCGGGACCGGACGCGACAAAAGGCCGAAGGCACCGCGTGTCCCACCGCGGACGACGAGATCTCGTGGCGCATCTTTCAATGCATCTGGGACCACGTGCAGCGGAATTACAGCCCGCAGATTCTCGACACGCCCGGGGTTCTTTTCCGCGCGAAAACCACCATTTACGGCGACATACATGACCACGACGGGTGTCTCGGATGGCGCGGCCTTTTTTCTGAAGGACTCGAAGTGGTTGAAGTTCCGGGTGGCCACCTCTCCATCTGGGTTGAGCCGCACATTCACGCGCTCACACGGGCTTGGCAGGACTCGTTAGGCCAACTCGCGTGTCTATCGACCTGAGTAAAAATCAGGCGCGGATCTTTCTGGCGAATCCCGCCGAAACAACGGCCGAGGTAGCGCGCGCGCTTCGCGATCGGTTGATGACAGAGGAAGAAAAGGCGCGTCGATTCGTCCGCGAAGAGGATGCACATGATTACATCATTGCTAGAGCTTTGCTGCGGCTGGGCTTGTCCCGCTGTTTTCCGGTCGAACCGGCACACTGGCAGTTCGCAAGAAATGAACGCGGTAAACCTTTCGTGATTTCGCCGAGGAATCTGCCGCCGTTTCAATTCAGCCTCTCGCACACGCGTGGTTTGGTGGCATTGCTCGTTAGCTTCGCGACACACGCCGGAATCGACGTCGAACAGATGGAGCGAACGAACGATCTCAAACTTGTGGCGCAGCGCGTGTGTTCGAAACGCGAACTCGAGTGGCTCGATCAACTCACGAACGAAAAGTGGCAGGAGCGTTTCTTCCAACTTTGGACGCTGAAAGAGGCTTACGCCAAAGCGCGCGGTCTTGGTCTCGGGTTACCATTGCAAAACATCTCTTTCGAAATCGATCCACAGGGCAGGGTCACTGCTGATGACGAAGGCGATTGGCAATTTCATCTGGAACGAGTCGCGCCAAATCACATGCTGGCGGGAGCGGTACGCCGAGACAAAAGCGATCCCCAGTACGAATTTGAGTTGCGCGAATTTTGCCTAACGAGCGGCTAGCTTTTTTCGATTATCGTCGTCGGCACCATGATTGCGTCCCGCATTCCGTGCAGAAGCTTTTTGTCTGCCGGCACAATGGTCGCGAGCGCTCCCCGCATTTCTGCCCGGTTATCTTCGACGAAGTAATACGGACAGAGCCGCACGCGTCCGCGCATGGTTTTTTGTTCGCCGGACTGCGCATCGAAGTAGGGCTGTTCCACCAGCCGCGCCTTGTGAAAACGCTGCATGATGCGCGGCGTCACCTCGAATGTTTGCAGCGCTTCCTCGATGAGACGTTGCCATTCCGCCTGCGGCAAATCCTGGCCCACCCAGACACCGCGACTGCCCCAGCCGAGCGGAGAAAATCCGCTTACCTTTAAAAGAAGTTCGCGTTCCTTCTGACTCAATTTTCCCGCCTCGCGCCAATCGTGGATTTCCAGTCGCGGAATCACGGCATGCTGCGGCAGCGGCGCCGGATCGAGCAGCCAGCTGTAAGGAATCACTTCCTGCAGCTCGCGAAAATATTTGTCGCCTAATTCGCGCCGCCAAAATTCGCGCAGCGGCTGCAGCCAGAAAAGCGCAAACCACATTTTCTCTTCCAGGTACGGCTTAATCGGCGGCGTGACTCTCACCTCGCCTTTGCTGGCAGCGGTCATCAACTCGGAAACGCGCGGCAGGTTGGGCAAATCGAAAAGTTCGAAGAATCGGTAAACCGCGCGGCCGGACTGCGGCTGATAGGTTTCCGCGGAGGCGACCTTCCACTCGTTAGGCAAGTATCGCGCGTTCAGCTGCCCGACTATCCAATTCATTTCCGGGCGATAGGTGGCTGCCTCCTCTGAGATAGCGATGTCACCGCCGTCAGGTAGCAGGTTTTTGAAGCCCTCAATCATCCCTTCGCTGCCACCGACGATCTCCCTGCCTAACGAGTGGTAGATTTGATTAAGCCAGGCGGTCAGGCCAATCCCGCCGGGAACAGAATCGATTTCCGCGATAATGTACCCCGTCTCGGTCAGGACCAAATCCGGCCGTATAACTGCCGGCAAAGCGTCACGAAATTGTTTTTGCCGCGCGAATTCTACAAGCTCAGGCGGTTTGCCGGCATCGAGATACTTTGCCACCCAGGAGGGTTGCTTTCCTTTAACGCTTTTCTGATAAAGCTGATTGCAGGCACGCTGAAAAACGAAAAGCTGATGGCCAAGGCGTTCGAGTTGTTTGCCTAACGAGTAGTCGATCGCAAACGGCTCGGGCGAGAGTAGCCAATCTTTCTCCGCGAACAAACCTTCTCTTGGAAAGGCGGCGCGGATCGCCTCCCGACTGATCGGCAAAGTCATCGGCCGGCCGCCATCCGTTTCAAGGCAAGTTTTACCAGTTCTTCAGCACTCGTTAGGCCAGGTTCTTTTTCCTGCAAGTCCCGCACGGTTTTGTGCGCTTCCACTTGTTTGTAACCGAGTGAGATTAGGGCGAGCACGGCTTCGTTAGCTTGTGTTTGCTCGGGCGTCGGCGCGTGTGTCGCGCTGGCTGCTTCCCATGCGGCTGCCACGCCGACCTTGTCTTTCAGCTCAAGCACCATGCGTTCCGCCGTTTTTTTTCCGACACCGCTGATTTTCGAAAGCAAAGCGACGTCGCCATTGACCACTGCGCTCTTGAAATTGCTCACGCTCATTCCGCTTAAAACCGCGAGCGCGAGTTTTGGTCCAATGCCGCTGACATTGTTGACCAACAGACGAAATAGGTCGCGCTCCGCCGCGGTCATGAAACCGAAAAGGAGATGCGCATCTTCTCGTACGTGCAAATGGGTCAGGACGTGGACGGGTTGACCGACGGGCGGGAGACGATCGTAACTCGAGAGCGGAATCATGACTTCGTAGCCGACGCCAGCGACGTCGATCGTCGCCTGTGTTGGCAAAGCGCTCGCGAGTTTGCCATCGAGAAAAGTGATCATCGGCTAATCGGTAACAGACGGGCGCGGCTTCAACAACAATGTGAGATTTACCCACTTGAAATTCGCCGTGCTGAAACCGTGCGTGGTGTAACGAATCCAGTTACTCGGCGTCGAGGGATAAAGCTCTGTTGCCAGTCCTGTCGGGAGGACAATAAAACGCGCGCCTGGTTGGTCCATGAACGCAGCGACCGCGTTGTCATCAACTTCCTCAAACCAACCGCCGATTTGCCGGCGGAAATACCAAACCAAACTCGGCTCGCGATAACGCGCCGCGCCGAACTGCATCTCACGCGTCAGATCTTTTCGCGCTTGCCGATAAAGATCCAGCGATGGCGAAAACTTCGCGACGAACGGCGTGCTCAAAACCGCGAGGAAAGCGATTACGAGCGCGGTGAGACTGGCGCGCCTAACGAATGCTGAAGCACCTTCTTGCCTAACGAGTGCTTTTGCCAGAAGCAGAGCGAGCAGGGGAAATGCGGGCAGGGTGTAATGGGGCAGCTTGGTTTTCACGAGGGTGAAGACGAGGAAAACAATCGCGACGCCCGCGAGGAGAAAAGTATCGAGCGGATCGCGTTCGCGCCAGAGGCGGCGGGCGAGCCAGGGAAGTTTGAATGACCAGGGAAAGAAAGTCAGAAAAATCGCTACGAAATAAAACGGCAATGCGGCGAGGTAACTAAGAATCGATCCGCCGCCGTGGCCTTCCATCGCCACCACAGATCGCTCAATCACATGCCGTCCGATTCCGATGCGAAGGAATTCGCCGTTCGTCCGCAAGAGCGCGGGGATTCCCCAAAGAGAAACAACCGCTAACGAAACAAAGCAGCCAGCAAGAAAATGAAAACGCTGATTTAGTTTTGTTGGCGGAAGGAAATATTTCGCGGCGACGACAGTGAGGAGCGGGAGCCATGCAATTGGCCCTTTCGCGAGAAAGCCGCAGCCTAACGAGAGGTAGAAAACCCACCAGTCACGTTTGGACGATTGCCCGCGGATCAAATCGTAACCGGTCCAATATGCTGCGGTCATGAAAAAGACGAGCCACATGTCGGCGACAGCTGCTTTGCCGTGGACGAAAGTTTGAAAGCAAAGCGTGAAAATGATTGCCGCCCACCAGGCGAGGAGGTTGCCGCCAACTCGACGTCCCCAGGCAAAAATGAGTAACGCGGTCAACGACGCAGCTACAGCCGAAGGAAACCTGGCCGCGAAATCATTTTCGCCGAAAATGCGATAGCTCAGCGTTTGAAACCAATAAGTGAGCGGCGGTTTGTCGAAGCGGTAGTGATTATTGAAATAGGGAACGATGTAGTCACCACGTTGCAGCATTTCTCGCGACGCTTCAGCGAAACGCGGTTCGTCGCGATCGATCAGGGGCAAGGTCCAAGTGCCGGCGAGGTGAAACAGCAGGCTGGCGAAAAAGACGAGAAGGAAATTGCGGAGGCCGACATTCGTCGCGTGCTCGCGATTTATCGGAGCTTGCTCGCGATCCCATATCGGAGTTGCAGAATTCAACGTGGGACTGAAAAATAGGGAGCCTGGAAACACAACCGGCAATTCCAAATGTGAGGCCGTCGCGGCCGTGGCGCTGGCTTTATTTTCTTCTCGCGGTGGTATTGCTCATCGCCGGCGCGTTCTATTTCGATAGCGCTGTCCAGAATTGGATGGAGCAACACCAGACGCCGGCGGGAAAAGATTTCATGCGCGCCGTGAGTCGGTGGGGCGATTGGCCGACGCACGTGATCGCGGGAACGCTGGGCGCAATCGTTTGCTGGATGTTGGGCAAGCGCGAGTGGACGAAAATTTTTGTGGCGATGCTCTTGGCCTGCGCGCTCACCGGTCTGATCAATCCGGTGATCAAAACTGCCGCGGGTCGCGCGCGTCCTTCGGTGAAAGTGGATACGGGCTGGAAGGGGCCGAATCTGCATCAGAAATATCACGCATTTCCCTCGGGCCACACGGTCGCGACCAGCGCTTTTTTTGCCGCCCTCTTTCTCGCGCGTCGGCGGCTCGGTCTCGCTTTACTGCCAATTCCGCTGCTCATCGCTTTTTCGCGCCTCTATTTGAATGCGCATTATCTTTCCGATGTCGTCTGCGGTGCCGCGCTTGGTTTCTCCTGCGCTCTGATCGTGTGGCGTTTGTTGGCGCTCTGGGAAAAGTCGCAGACGCCCGCGGCTATTCCGGTTTCAGAATCAAGCTGAGGGCGATGCTGCGGCCCTTCACCGGATAGACAGTTTCGATCGAATATTTTTTCCACTCGTTAGGCGTTTGCGCAAAAGCGCTCTGCGCCAGCGGTGTTGGCAAAATAACAAAACGCGCGCCAGGTTTTGCCATGAACGCCACCACGTTTTCCGCGTCCAATTTTGTCATCCATCCTTTGATGTAGCGGCGGAAATACCAGACGAGGCTCGGTTCGACATAATCGACCGCGCCGAACTCCATCTCGGGTTTTAGATCGGCGCGGACTTTTTCCAAGAGTTGGACGGTAGGGAAAAGGCCTTTACTGAATGGAGGGAGAACGAGCGCCACGATGAGATAACCCACGGTGACTACGACCGCGCTGCGCCTAACGAATGCTGTACCGTTCGGGCTCTGCTCCAATTGCCGCGCGAGGAGGAGCGAAAGTAATGGCAGCGCCGGCATAGTGTAGTGCGGCAACTTCGTTTTGAAGAAAGTGAAAATGAGAAAAAAGATGGCCGCGCCGGCCAAAAGAAAATCCTCCAGCGGATCGCGTTTGCGCCAAAGCCGCGCCGTAAGCGAGGGAAATTTTATCGACCAGGGAAAGAAGCTGAAAAAAATCGTGACGAAATAAAAGGGCAGCGTCGCGATATAGCCGACAAAGGATTGGGCGCCCTGGCCTTTGATCGGGGTGACGGAGCGGTCGATGATTTGTTGCCCAATGGCGACGCGCACGTAATCGCCGTGTGTGCGCATGAGAGCGGGCACGACCCAGCCGGAAACGAGCAAAAGCACGCAGAAAATTCCAGGCGCAAACTTGAAACGAGCCGCAAAGGGCACACGCGGGTAAAAGAATTTCATGACACCCAATGTCAGCAGTGGCGTCCAACCAATCGGGCCCTTCGCCAGAAATCCGCCCACTAAGGCGAGGTAAAATAGCCCACGAAAAAACCGCGCCTCTTTTTCGTGGGGCGCCGGTTTTTGGCCTAACGAGTCCTCAATCAGGCGGTAGGCGGCGTAGTGTGCCGCGGTGATGAAAAAGACCAGCCACATGTCGGCGATGGCGGCCTTCGCGTAGATCACCACCTGAAGCGCGAGTGCAAAAATAATTGCAGCCCACCACCCGACACGCGCGTTTGCCGCTCGCTTTCCCCAAAGGAGAAGCAGAACCGAAGTCAGCGAAGCGGCGATGGCCGAAGGGAAACGCGCCGCAAAATCGGTTTCGCCAAAAATCTGGTAACTGCCGACTTGTGCCCAATAGGCCAGGGGCGGTTTGTCGAAGCGGTAGGCATTATTGAAAAACGGAATGATATAATCGCCCCGCTCCCGCATCTCGCGCGAAGCTTCGGCGTAACGCGGTTCGGCGCGTTCCAGCAAAGGGATCTGCCACGTGCCGGCGAGGTGAAATAGCAGGCAACCGCAAAACAGAAGAACGGTACTGCGAATTCCGGTTTGCAAAGAGAGCGCTAGATAAACTCCGTCTAGGCAAAGAACAAGCTTATTGGCGGCATGGCGGAGAGGGTGGGATTCGAACCCACGAGGGCTTGCGCCCTGCCGGTTTTCAAGACCGGAGCCATCAACCACTCGACCACCTCTCCGAGTGAGCGCTCATCTTCTGCCACTCGGGGTTGTTGATCAAGACGCGGCGGTTTTGGGTCTGAGAAAAATTGCGACGTTTGATTGTCTCTACGTTCATGCGAACTTATCTGTAGATGAGCGGGGCGCCTCAAAAAAAGAAGAACGGCTATCGACCGGTAGTTAACGAGCCGCCGCAGAGTTTCGAGGCAATTCAAACCCGCGGCGCCTCATGGAATCCGGCCAACCGTTTCGAAAAATTGCACGTCGATCTCACCGACATTGATGTGGTCGATCCCGTCGCGGCAGTTGAAGAAAGACCTCGCCGCGCCACGCAATATTTTCGCGACGGGACGAAAACGATCATCGCGCGCAACAACAGTCCGGACGTTTGTTTCGAGACCAGCCTCAATCCTTACCGCGGTTGTGAGCACGGCTGCGCCTATTGTTTTGCTCGGCCCACGCATGAGTATCTCGGCTTTTCCGCCGGTCTGGATTTCGAGAGTAAAATTATGGTGAAAGAGAACGCCGCGGCGCTGCTCGAAGCCGAACTTTCCTCACCGAAATGGAAGCCGCAGACGATGGTGCTGAGCGGCGTGACCGACCCGTATCAACCAATCGAGCGACGTTTGAAAATTACGCGCCGTTGCCTGGAGGTCCTGGCAAAATTTCGCAATCCGGTGGGCATCATTACCAAGAATCAGTTGGTCACGCGCGATATCGATGTGCTGAGCGAATTGGCGGCGCACCACGCAGTCGGCGTGAACATTTCCGTGACGTCACTCGATCGGAAATTACAGCAGATCCTCGAACCACGAACATCGCCGCCGCAGGCGCGATTGGATGCGGTCGCACAACTGCGCGCCGCCGGCATTCCGGTCGGCGTGATGGTCGCGCCGATTATTCCCGGAATCACCGACGAAGAAGTGCCGGCGATCGTCGCGGCCTGCGCGAAAGCCGGCGCGCAATTCGCCGGTTATGTCGTGTTGCGTTTGCCCTGGGCAGTTGCGCCAATCTTCGAGCATTGGTTAGACGAACACTTTCCCGATCGAAAAGAAAAAGTGCTCGGACGGATTCGTCACATGCGTGGTGGTGCCGATAAAGTTTACGATTCGCGCTGGAGCGTTCGACAAACCGGCGAAGGAATCTTTGCCGAGCAAATCGGTGCGATGTTCGAAGTTGCCCGCCGCCGGGCGGGAATGGTGGAACGGCCGCATCTTTCGACCGCGTCGTTTCGTCGGCCTAACGAGCAGTTAAATTTACTGTAAGCGCGCCCTAGGTCGCCTTCGGTTGCGGTTTGGCCAAGTTCACGCGGCCCAGAATGGAGAGCATCAGGCAGCCGCCGATCAATCCGAAGGGCGCCATGAAATAGAAATAATTGTTCCAACTGCGGTCGAGCAGATGGCCAAGCAAAATGCCGGCGAGGCTGCCGCCAAAATACTGGAATGAATCGATCAAGCCTGAAGCGAAACCGGCCATCTTCGCTCCACCAATATCCATGGCCGCGGCTGTGCCGAGAATGGAATGTGTCGCGTTGGCAGTGAGCGAAATGAGCACAAGAAAAACGATGGCCGCATTCGCGGTATGAAATTGCGCGGCGCCCAGAATGATGATCGTCTCGAGAAAATAAAGACCGGCCGCTACCGGTGCGCGGCGTCCTTTGAAAATCGTGTCGGAAATATATCCGGAGGCGAGCGAGCCGATCGATGCCACGAGCGGAATCAAAAATCCTAGAAACTGAAACTGGGTCGATTGGTAATTGACGTGATGCACTTCCAGCATGAAGCGCGGGAACCATTGATCGATGCCCTGGCGCACGGAGCCCGTGCAGGCGTAGGCGAGCGCGATGATCCAGATCGCTGGATTGCTCAAAATGATTCTGAGCACGTCCATCACCTTCGCCTGGACCTGGCCGCCTGTTTCTTCCTCGGGATTGACCGATGGAAATCCCGCTTCTTCTGGCGTGTCTTTGACGATCAACGCCATGGAAAGACCGACGACGAGCGCGATCCCCGCCGGAATCCAAAAGAGCCAGCGCCAATGGAGCGGTGGAATCTGCATCAGCCCGAGAAAAGTAAATCCGGCGAGCAAGGCCGGACCGATTTTGAAAATTCCGAAGCGGCCGAGGTTGATCATGAACCCGAAAATTCCGGCGAATCGTCCGCGTTCCATTGGGCGGAACCAGGCGGCGTTAATCTTGATCATGCCCGGCGCACCGAACGCCTGCACGTAACCATCGATGCCGCGAATCACGACGAAGAGCCAAAGCAATCCCCAGAAAGAGGCGACGCCGAACAGGACGTTCATCACGATTGTTCCTGTCGCGCCGATCAGCATGGCGCGTTTGCCCCCGAGTCGATCGGTCAGCAATCCGTTGATGATTTGCCCGCAGGCGTAAGCGAGCAGCGCCGTCGTGATGATTGTCCCCATGTCGGTCTTGCTGAAACCGAACTCGCCGCTGATCGCGCTGTTCGCGATCGAGAGGTTGTAGCGGCACATGTAGAACGAGGTGTAGAGCAAGCCGACGAAGGCCCAGTTCAAGCCGCGGCGCGGACGAAAACCTGGCGGATGCGGGAGCGTTTCGGCGTCAGTCATGAGCGCGCAGAGCATGAGCGGACACGCGCGCGTTTCAAACTCAAAACACGGCGCGCGATTTCCCCGGCTGCATCCGAAACTCTTTTGTCTACGTTCTGTCTGGGAAGATGAAACCGATCCGCACCATCAAGTTCGTCGCGCGTCAGACAGGATTAACGGTGCACACGATTCGGGTTTGGGAAAAACGCTACGGTGCCGTGCGACCCGTGCGCGCCAGCAACAACCGCCGGCTCTACACCGAAGAAGATGTGGAACGATTGCGCCTTCTGCGCGAAGCGACCATGAGCGGACATGCCATCGGACAAATCGCGCGCGAGTCGTTGGGCAAACTGCAAAATCTCGTGCGCGATGCCGATGCGCCGCGGCCGTCTTCGCGGGTGAAGCGCGTCGCGCACATCAACCAGGTGGCGGAAGTTTTTCGCGAAGCGGCCATCAATGTTCTGACGGATTTCGATACGCGCCGTTTTTTGAAATTGCTCGACCAGGCCGCCGTCGAACTGGGCTCGCCCGCGGTTCTGCAAAACTTCATCGCGCCGCTGGCCGAGCAGGTTGGCGAACTCTGGCGCGGTGGTGAACTCACCGTGGCCCATGAGCATTTTGCGACCAACCACATCACGGAATTTCTTCGCACCTTTGCGCGGCCTTACTCGGAAAGCGACACCTCGCCGCACTTCGTTCTCGCTACACCCACCGGCCAACTGCACGAGCTCGGCGCCACCATCGCCGCCGCGGCCGCGCGCAGTCATGGCTGGCGCACAACTTATCTCGGAG
>JALZAX010000136.1 GCA_030948055.1 Verrucomicrobiota bacterium
TCGACGTTTCCGCCTTAAAGCGCATCGGAGACGACAAGAAGTAGAAATGGGCTCAAGCGCATCGATTTGAAGAAGCTAGAAGCGCTGAAGTAACTACCGTTAGGCACTCCGGCCGCGCGGCGGCAGCCGCTCATAACCGCATCGACCACCATCACTTACATGGAGAGTTTCAGCCGAGGTGCCTGAAGCAGGGAATGGTATAAGTTGGAATTGATTACCTATCCAATAGATGGCTTCCTCCGCGCCACCGTAATTGCGGTAACCGGCTAACACGCTCCCGTCTGCCGAAATGCCGAAGGTCTCATAGTTATAAACTACATTCGTCCCGCCCACATAGTTAACCGTCCCGTTCTGCCAGCGATCAGACGATAACCAAAGGCAAGGTAGATTGGTTCCGTAAGGACGGGGTTGCGCCGCACCCATTTACGGCTGCGCGTAATGATACCTGCGCGGCGCGCCTGGATCGGTTCATGCCTTAGCCAACGCTCCAGATCTTCCGCCAGAGCCAGCGCCGAATTGTAGCGACGCTGCGGATCCTTCTCCAGGCATTTGAGACAGATGGTAGCTACCTCGCGATCCACCTTCGGATTCCACAGACGCGGCGAACGCGGTTCGGTTTCCAGGACCAGCTGGATGGTCTTATAGGTCGTGCCTCCGGCAAAAGGTGGCTGTCCGGTAAGCAAGTGGTAGAGGACGGCGCCCACGCCATAAACATCCGTAGCACTCGTTAGGTTCTCATTCCCTCCAGCGGCTTGTTCCGGCGCCATGTAACTCGGCGGTCCAAGCACATCCATTGTCCGCGTGACGTTGCTCTCTTTTTCAACCAGTCGGGCCAGACCAAAATCGGTCAAATGCGGCTGGCTATCCTTATCGAGGAGAATATTGCCGGGCTTAACGTCGCGATGCAGCACGCCGCGCTCGTGCGCGTAGTGTAAGGTGCGCGCGACTTTCGCGATCAATTGGGCGGCTTCACGGATCGAGAGTGGATTGTGCCTGACTAGTTCATCCAGTTGCCCGCCTTCGGCCAGCTTCATGCTAAAGTAGCAAGCGCCATCGCGCTCACCTATGTCGTAGATAGGAACAATCGATGGATGATCGAGCTGCGCCGCCGCTTCCGCTTCCGTGCGAAAACGCTTCAGGTGCGCTTCCGTTGCCCAATGACCTAGCGCTAAGACCTTGAGCGCAACGATGCGGTTGAGACCTTTCTGGCGCGCGCGATAAACCACGCCTTGTCCGCCGCGTCCTATTTTCTCCAGTACCTCGTAATCGCCGAAATCAAGGAGCACTTGTTCTGCATCATCGACGATCGGACCTAGACCCGTCTCCAGTAAACATGCACCGCAAAACCCGGTTGTGCCTTCCGGAAACATGCGTGCGCCGCACTTACTGCAGACAGGCACGGTAACGGTCTTGGCAGGCATGATCAACGCCCATTACTACAGGAAATTTTTTCGCCGGTTATGCACGTAACGCTGCGATCAGATGCCGCACCTCATCTTCAATATCGCTCGGCGTAGCGACGGTGTGTGCAATCTCTTCACGCAAGATTTGTCGATAACGCCGCCGAAAGCGATGAAAGGCCTGCTTGAGCGCGTTCTCGGTCATCTGCAATTCCGCGGCCATGCTTGCTTGCGAGGCGGTCCGGCTCGTCAGCGAGTAAGACTTTGAGTCGCTCGAATAACTCCGCATTCCCGGCCGCTTGATATTCTGTGGCCAACTTCGCCAACACATCAGCTAAAACAGTGTTAGCCCAGGTGCGTTCATAGATTTGTTCAACGGTCAGCGGATCGGCCGGTTCAAACTCCCCAAACTCGCTCTCCCGCATTTCATCTAACGAGAGGAGGCGTTTCCCCTCGCCTCGCTTGATCGCACTGGCGCGATGGCGCTCATTCGCGAGAAAGTGTTTCAACGCAGTAAGTAGATAGGAACGCAGCCGTCCTTTCTCCCTTCGCACCGCATCAAGGTCACGGCGCTCCAGCAAGCGCGCAAAAAAAGCCTGCGTCAGGTCTTCCGCTTCTTCCTTGCCAAAACCGCTCCGCCTAACGAATCCAAAGAGCGGTCGCCAATACCTGCGGCAAAGCGTTTCCAAGGCTTGGTCCGCTGCCGGCGAAGAACCTTGCGCGGTCAGCACCATACTCCATTGCGTGGTGACAAAAGCCACACCGCCGCCGTCGTTATTCTCCTCGATGGCAGACGCCTTCATGGCCGCTTTGCATTAGACTGAAAGAGAGACGTGCAAAGCAAGCTTGCTTGCATAAAGTGCCACTCCGACTTTTACCATGTCCGACGAATCTAAAACGTCTCCGCGCCCTGAAATGACGGAGCTGGAACGCATCCGGCACTCCGCCGCGCACGTCCTCGCCACCGCTATCCTTAAGATCTGGCCGGAAGCGCAATTCGCTGCCGGACCGCCGGTCGAGAATGGCTTCTACTACGACGTCGAGTTGCCGCATCGCATCTCCCCCGAGGACTTCGAGAAGATCGAAGCCGAGATGAAGAAAGAGACGAAAGCGAATCACACTTTCGAGCGCGTCGAAGTTTCCCGCCCCGAAGCGCTCGCCCTCGCGCATGCCGGCGAACTGGCCGCACTCGGACCACGTCCTGCCGCGAGCAAATTTAAACTCGATATCGTCGAGAACATTCCTGAGGACGAAAAAATCACCCTCTATCGCAACGGCGAATTCACCGATCTCTGCGCCGGCCCGCACGTCATGCGCACTGGGAACATCGGCGCCTTTAAGCTAACCAACGTGGCCAGCGCCTACTACAAAGGCGACGAGAAAAACCCGCAGCTTCAGCGCATCTACGGCACCGCCTTCAAGAACAAGACCCAGCTCGACGAATACTTCGCCATGCTCGAGGAAGCGAAGAAGCGCGACCACCGCAAGCTCGGGAAAGAGCTCCAGCTTTTCACCTTCGACGACGACGTCGGCCCCGGCCTCCCGCTCTGGCTCCCGCGGGGCGCCGCCATCATTGAAGAGCTAGAGAAGCTGGCCAAGGAAACCGAATTCGCCGCCGGCTATCAACGCGTCCGCACCCCGCACATCGCGCGGGAGAATTTGTACCTAACGAGTGGTCACTTGCCCTACTACGCCGAGTCGATGTTTCCGCCGATGGAGCTGCAAGAAGTCTCGGGTAGGGTGGGCGTCTCGCCCGCCGGTTCCGGCATCTTGCCGGAACGAACTTCCGAAAGAACGGCTGCGCAAGATGCGCAGCCCGGCGGGCAAGATGCCCACCCTACCCGAGAAAATGTTCAGACCGCCCTCCCAACCCCGGGCGCTACCTACACGCGCCGTCGCCGCCTGCCTCACTTCGAACAGCCCTCGGCCATCTATGCCATCACCTTTACCACGCACAACAAGCGTCATCTATCGAGCGAATCCCGCAGCGCCGTTCTGAATGCGCTGCGCCATTTCCACACCAAAAGTTATACACTTATTGCCGCGGTGGTCATGCCTGACCATGTCCATCTTCTCTTTCAACCGTGGATCAAAGAACAAGATGACAAAGGCGAAAATATCTTCTGGTCCTTAGGTGACTTAATGCATTCGATTAAGTCCTTTAGCGCGAAGGAAGTTAACAGGATAGAAGGAACAAGCGGCGTTCTCTGGGAACAGGAACGATTCGATCGCTATGTCCGCGGCGATCGCGATCTGGAGGAGAAGTTTCATTACATCCTATCCAACCCGGAGCGCGCCGGCCTTCTTGATCCGGAGAAGGGTTATCCCTGCGTCTGGACACAGGAGGATGAAGTTCAGTCGGGCAAGATGCCCGACCCGGCGGGCGGGACGCCCACCCTACCCGAGAATGCACCTACATCTCCCGACGATCAAAATGTCTCGGGTAGGGTGGGCGTCTCGCCCGCCGGCGAAGGCGTCTCGCCTTTGCGAACTTCCGCAAAGGTCGATCGCTACTACCTCAAAGCGATGAATTGTCCGCATCACCACAAGCTCTTCGCCGCGGTGCCGCATAGCTATCGCGACTTACCCCTTAGACTCGCGGAATACGGCACCAACTACCGCTACGAACAGAGCGGTGAACTCTTTGGCCTCATGCGCGTGCGTTCGCTGCAGATGAACGACGCCCACATCTACTGCACCGAAGAGCAATTCGAGACCGAGTTCAAAGCGGTCAACGACATGTATCTGAAGTATTTCAAAATCTTTGGGATCGAGAAATACGTCATGCGTTTCTCCACCCACGATCCGGCCAAGCTCGGCCAGAAATTCGTCGATAACCCCGAGCTCTGGAAGAAAACCGAAGACATGGTTCGCGGCGTCCTCCAGCGCAGTGGGATCAACTACATCGAAGTGCCGAACGAAGCCGCCTTCTACGGCCCGAAGATCGACGTCCAGGTCTGGAGCGCGATCGGCCGCGAGTTCAGCATCGCCACCAACCAGGTCGACTTTGCTGTTCCGGCGCGCTTCGGCCTTGTCTACAAAGATCGCGACAACACGGAGAAAACACCTCTCTGCATTCATCGCGCCCCGTTAGGCACACACGAGCGCTTCATCGGTTTCCTCATCGAACATTACGCCGGCAACTTCCCGCTCTGGCTCTCGCCCGAGCAGGTCCGCATCCTACCTATCGGTAATGAACCAGACCTGGTTAGCTACTCGCGAGCTATCCTCGATGAACTCCGTGCCAACTACGTCCGTGCCGAGCTGGATGAATCAAGTGACAAGATCAACGGCAAGATCCAGCGCGCTGAGCAGATGAAAGTCCATACCATGCTGGTAATTGGTAAGCGCGATATGGAAGGAAATGCCGTGAGCGTGCGCGTGCACGGCAAAGGTAACTTAGGTGCGAAGCCGCGGGACGAAGTGATTGCGGATCTTCTGCGGTCTATCAGGGAGCGAGCTGCCTAGAGCTGCGGCGATGTCTTGAGACTCTTCACTCTTCTTTCGGTTTCGTTGTTAGTCACAGCAGTTCTAGCTAAGGCCGAGGAGAAGAGCCAGTTCGCTGAGCTCGAAGGCCGCGCTGGCAGTCGGATAGGCCTTGCCGCGGTAGATCCTTCACGGAATAAACGTGTGGAATACCGGGCGCAGGAACGTTTTCCCATGTGCAGCACTTTTAAAGTTCTCGCGGTCGCAGCCGTCTTGAAGCGGGTCGATGAGGAGAAGGAGAACCTCGATCGCTTTGTCCGCTATGACGAGGCGCAGCTTCTCGAGCACGCGCCGGTGACACGCGAGCATGTGAAGGAAGGCGGGATGAAGCTGGAGGCACTTTGCGCCGCGGCAATTGAACAAAGCGATAACACTGCGGCTAACTTGCTCCTAGACGCGATTAGCGGACCTAAGGGAGTAACTGAATTCGCGCGTACGCTAGGCGATAACTTCACACGACTCGACCGAATCGAACCAGAGCTAAACACCGCCATCGCGGGCGACGAACGTGATACCACCACGCCAGTGGCGATGTGTAAAGACCTCGAACGTTTGCTCACTTCTGATTTTCTGAGCACGGCCTCGCGCACGCGACTGGAGAGCTGGATGCACGCGAATGAGACTGGATTGAGGATGATACGCGCGAGTGTTCCCGCCGATTGGCGTGTCGGCGACAAAACCGGACGAAGCGGAAACGGCGCGACCAATGACATTGCAGTCGTGCATCCGCCTACTGGCGGACCGATCTTGCTGGCCATCTATATTATCGATCCCGGCGAAGCGTCGGAAGCACGCGATCAACTTGTAGCCGAGGTAGCTAAGATCGCGCTGGAATCGCTAGCTAATCAGTAAGTAGTAGCCGTGCCGACTTCGGAAAGTGCTGCCGAAGGTATTCCTCATGATCGAAGGGATACGTAGCGCCCAGGTCCCAACCAAAGGTCACATCTTTACGGAACCTAGCCGGTTGCTCCTGTAGGAAGCTGGCGAAGGCGTCGTCGCCCAGTAAATGCATAACTACGCCAGAAATGCTGATGTGTTCTTCAGCAGCCGCGCCGTCGGTGCCGAGACTAAAGAACTTCTTTAGCGCTTTCTTATCCCCACCTGCGGCCGCATGACTTACTTCATAATAGTTCACACCTTGCTCGCTCGCTTGCTTGTCTATCTCATCGCCCGGTTCGGGTTTGCCTGGCAAGTCGTCCTTGGTAAAGAAGAGCTTGATGCGGCTGTAGTGCATCCAACCTGTAACTCCGGACTTCAACTTCACCTTACACCACTTTTCGCTCTCCTTGCGCTCGAAGGAGAAAGGCTCATTTGCCTTTACCCTGGCCACAACCGCGGCATCGACGCGCGGCTCCGTGCGCAGATTGACGTATCCATCGGGGTCGTCAATGACGCCGCGGAATGCGCCTGCTTCGGCGAAGCCTTGAAACTCGCGTGGGACCGGTTCATTCTCTGCCTCAGTCGGCGCGGGCGTTTGAGCCAGGAGAAGACTGCGCAAAAATGATGTAACGAGAGTTGCGCTGACGATTGAGAAAATACGAAAGCCGATCCTCATTTATTCTTGTGTAAGCAGCCCTTCCCTTTTCAATTCTACATGCAATTCGTCTCCAGCATAATCATTCCCAGCTACTTAGAGTTTGGTGGGGTTAACAATAGCTACTTCTCCCCCAAGCTGTTTGATCTTCTGAGCTAAGTCCGAGGTGCCACCCGGACCATCACCAGCCGGCTGCTCGTCCCAGACAAGTAACGCGAGTAGCTTGCCGTTTTCACCCGCCGTCTCTTTGCCATTCTCTACTAACCAAAGATTCACGCGCTCATAGATTGAGAGCTCCGTGTTAGAAGTTGGAGGTAGAGTCGCTACCTCCGCCTTTTCGCAGAGGTCATAGAACCGCCGGACCCACTCGTGACCAGCTGGTTCGACGGAAGCGCGGACGAAATCGTCAGGCGGTTGCGCCAGGAGTAAGCGCAAGGAAGCGCCACGGCGCAAAGCTTCTTCTGCGCAAAGGATATCGGCACCAGAAGCTCCACCGCA
>JALZAX010000137.1 GCA_030948055.1 Verrucomicrobiota bacterium
GACTGCACGCGCAGGCAGCCGCGATGAATTCCCGCGGTGAATTTTACGTCGAGCCCCTGCTCAATCGGCTTCAAGAAATACATCACGAGGTGATGTGTGATATCGAAACCGCCCAGGGCGAGGACGTCCTTGTAGTTGGCCCATTCGCATTTCACCAGCTCGACCTCCAGCCCTTCTTCTTTGAAAAATCCTTTCTCGACCGCGCTGAAAATTGGCGCTTCACAGGTCAGTCCGATGTAACCGACGCGGATCTTGTTCGAATTGGCGGAGGTCGGGTTTTTCTTGCAACCGCTCAAAAGAAGAGCGCCCAGGATGAGCGGGTAAACGTGTTTGGCTGAAATCATCATCCGCCCTATTAAAGGTTATAGTAATACAGTAATAGTTATTTCCTATGAAAGTCGGGAGTCAGGTTCTCGCGAAAGCTGCCGAATTGCAATCTCCGATTATGCCGCGCAATCTCCTTTGCCATGACCGACCGGCTTGAAATTCGCCATCTGCGTTATTTTCTGGCCGTCGCGGAAGCGGGGAGTTTCAGCCGGGCGGCAGATCGGCTCGGCATATCGCAACCCAGCGTTTCGCAGCAGATGCGCGACCTGGAGGCGGCGTTACGCGTGGCTCTTTTTCAACGTCGCGGGAAACGCATTCTTCTGACTTCGTCAGGCCTGATCTTTGAAGAACACGCCCGCGCGATTCTTCGTCGGGTTGAAAACGTGCTGCAGGAAGTCGGTGGCGATGCCGAACAAATACGCGGCAGTCTGCATCTCGGAGTTATTCCGGTGCTCAACGTGCCGCTGGTGCCGCATCTGCTCGGACTATTCGCCGCGGAACATCCGAACGTTGCGCTCGTGGTCGAAGAAATCTCATCCACTGAAATCGAGACGGCGCTGGAAGAAGGGCGAATGGATGTCGGGCTCGGGTTTCTCACGCGGCACTCGCCGAATCTGCGCTACGAACGTTTGTGCACCGATGAATTCGCGATTGTTGTTGCGGAAAATCATCCATGGTCGAAGCGACGCACCATTCCGTTCGCCGAACTTCATCAGCAGCGTCTCCTGCAATTACCCGATAGCTTTGTCATGCGCCGAATGACAGACGAAATCTGTCGTCGACATAAGGTTCGTCCACGGACGGTCGCAGAAATCAACGCGATCGAGACCTTGCTGCGAGCGCTTGCGCCTCTGCGCGCCGCGACCCTTATGCCGCACATCGCACTGCGCGGGCGCGAGAGTTTGAAATTGAAGGCCATTCCGCTGCAGGGCAAACATCTCGCGGTCGATATCGGTCTGTTGCGCCTGAGCGACTCCGGAGACAACAGCACCGTCAGCGCCTTCACCGCGCTGGCCAAGGCCGCGGTGCCGAAGATGATCAAACGATGAGAGATTACAAAAGCTGATACGGGTCCACGTCCACTGCGACGAGCACGTCTTCGGGCATCGGCAGTTTGTCGAGGATTTCGCGAATCAAACGGCTTAGGCGCATGATCGCTTCGCCCCGAATGAGAATGTGAAAACGGTATTGCCCCTGGAGTTTCTCCAGCGGCGCGGGCGTCGGTTCGCCGAGGATGAACTCGTCAGGCAATCCTTCGCGCAGACGGCGCGCCAGTGTTTCGGCGGAAAATTTTCCACGCGCTTCGTGCTCGGAGCGAACGGTGATGAGGACGGCGTGTTTGAACGGCGGAAAATCGCAGCGCTCACGAAATTCCAATTCCTGTTCGAAATAGCCGGCGAAATCATGATGGCGCGCGAACTGAATCGAAGGACTAAAGGGCGTAAAAGTTTGCACAAAAACTTCCCCCGGTGTTTCGCCGCGACCGGCGCGGCCAGCGACCTGGGTCAATAACTGAAATGTCCGCTCGCCCGCGCGAAAGTCCGGCAGGTGGAGCGCGAGATCGGCGTTGATGATTCCGACGAGGGTAACGTTTGGAAAGTGCAGACCTTTCGCGATCATCTGCGTGCCGACGAGAATATCGATCTTGCCAGAGCGAAAAGCGCGCAACGTTTCGCGGTAAGCATCTTTGCGCGTCATGGAATCGGCGTCCATTCGCCTAACGACTGCTTTTGGAAAAACCTGCTGCACGTGCGCTTCAACCTTCTCCGTGCCGAAACCGGAATAGATGAGCGCGTCCTCACCACAGGCCGGACACTTTTTTGGTACGGCAGCGGTGTGTCCGCAAAGGTGACAACTGAGTCGCGCGGCCGTGCGATGAAAGGTGAGCGCGACACTGCAGTTAGGACAGGTGCGTGCTTCACCGCAGGCGCTGCATAAGAGTGAAGTGGAGAAGCCCCGGCGATTTAGGAACAGAATAGTTTGCTCGCGCTTTTCCAATCGGGCGATGATCGCGCTGTGTAGTTTGTCGCTCAGGATCGTTAGCGATTTTGCTTTGCGCGCTTCCTGTCGCAGATCGACCACACGGATTAGCGGCATTTGATTATCGTCGACCCGCAGCGTTAGCCTAACGAGTTGATACTTGTCGCGTGTGGCGTTGAAATAACTTTCCAACGACGGCGTTGCGCTCCCGAGAACGACGACGGCGTTTTCCATTTTGCCGCGCACCACCGCGACGTCGCGTGCCTGATATCGCGGCGCTTCTTCCTGCTTGTAGGTCGTCTCGTGTTCTTCATCGACGACGATGAGGCCGATGTTTTCCAGCGGCGCGAAAATCGCGCTGCGTGCTCCTATAACAATCCGGGCACGTCCACTTTGAATCTTGTGCCATTCATCATGCCGTTCGCCTTCCGAAAGACGGCTATGCAAAACGGCGACCGTGTCCGGCGCATCGGAGAAGCGGCTCTTGAAACGTTCGACCGTCTGCGGCGTGAGCGAAATTTCCGGGACGAGAACAATGGCGGTTTTGCCGCGCGCCATGGTTGAGCGGATCGCCTGCAGATAGATTTCCGTCTTGCCGCTGCCGGTTACGCCATGAAGCAAAACAGGACGCGCCGTTTCAGGACTCGTTAGGGCATTTTCGATGGCAGCTAATGCCACGCGCTGTTCTTCATTCAGCGTCAAACTGGAAGTGGCGATGAATTCATCCTCCGCGTGCGGATCGCGTTGGACCGCTTCTTCCCGCAATTCGATGAACCCGCGCTTGGCCAGACCGCGCAGCGTTTGATTATCCAGCGAGGTCTGGCGCAACAAGATTGCCGCGGAAATCGGCGCGGTCAGTTGGCCGACAGCCGCGAGTAACTCCGCCTGACGGGGCGCGCGCTTTTGCAATCTCTCGATGTCCTCCGCGACGATCGGCCGCGTGGCATAAACGAAGAGTTGTTTCTTCCAACCGACCTGCGCGCGCCGAATGACCTGCGGCAAGATGCTGCGCATCACTCCTTCGATCGGACAGCAGTAGTAGGCGCTCATCCAGCGCGCCAGCTCGAGCAGTTTCGCGCTCAGCGCCGGACCCTCACCGACGATCGCTTCGATCGGTCGAATGCCGCTCGCGTCGCTTTCATCCAGGACCGCGACCACCGTGGCGAGCGCGGCGTGTTCACGAAACGGAACGCGCACTCGCCAGCCGATGTTTATTTTATCTGCGAAATTTTCCGGGATGAGGTAATCAAGCTCGCGATGAATGGCGCGATCGATTACGACGCGAGCATATTTTGGATTCACGGCGCGGGTATGTAGATTGATCGCGCAGCGATGCGTTTCATTCTCAAAATCATCATCTGTTGTCTGCTCGCGCTCGCGGCCGGTACTGCCTTTCTAGCCCTGCGCTCGGGCGACACAGTCTACACCCTGCACGAGCTAATTAGTCCCGCGCGTTTTCAACAACATGACGCGTTGATCCGCACGGTCGCGGCGCATCACCAGGTGGATCCGATGTTGGTGAAGGCGATCGTCTGGCGCGAGAGCAAATTCGATCCGCAGAAATACGGCAGCGCGGGTGAGCGTGGACTGATGCAGGTGAGCGAGCGGGCGGCGGGGGAGTGGGCCCGGGAAAATCGCGTGGAGAATTTTCGCGTTGAGGAATTGTTTGATCCGAAAGTAAATCTCGAGGCCGGCACCTGGTACCTCGCGCGCGCCATGCAGCATTGGAAGAATCAAGTCGATCCGGTTCCGTTTGCGCTCGCGGAATACAATGCCGGCGCGAGCCGCGCCCTGCGCTGGGCAGGTGGGAATAATGACGCCGTCGTCTCGCCTGACGAATTCCGCAACAGCATCGATTTTCCCGGCACCCGCAAGTACGTCGATTCGATCATGGCGCGTTTTGATTTCTACAAACGCCGGGGTCGGATGTGATCGCGCGTTACTGCGTGATTCTCAGGCGCAGAAAAAGCGCACTCGATCCGGTGGGCACTTGAGCTTCAATCGTCTGCACGTCCTCGTTCGTTCCGCGGACGATTTCGTTCGGCGCAGCCGCCGTCCACGAGACCAAGTCCGATGATTGGTCGATCTGATACTGAAGTGACGTTCGGGAAATCTTGCGATAAGTGAGCGAGACGTACCCACTCCCGATCGCAACCGTCGGCGAACTCCATGCCCCCGTTAGCGGCTCGTTTATTTGCTCGGCATATTGGAGAAGATTTGGCCTCCCATCGCCGTCGTAGTCGCCCGTGGGATCGATCACGCGATAGATCCAGGAGAGTTTGGTCGAGATACGTGTCGGATAAAATGAGGTCGGGACCGGGGGACCGTTCAGGTCGATCTGCATGAACCCACCGCCGCTTCGGACATAGAAGCCGCGCAGATCAAAGAGCGCTCCGTTAAAGACAGTCGTTGCATCCGGCTGCATGTAGAAGCCGTCGTCGATCGCGTAGTTAATTCCGGCCAGTTTCCAAACGCCGCCGTCATCGATGAAAGCGGCGCCGCCCGAGTCGCCCGAGGAAAGATGGCACTCGTTAGGCAACCCGTTTTTGTCGAAGTCAGCCTGGAGCAAATCCCAATCGGGCTGATACGTGAACGCCCCGGCCACAATATTTTCTCCCCAGCGCTGCGTGTGCAAACCAGCGCCGTGCGACCAGCCGCGTAGCTGCGTTAGGTCGTTGTTGTAATCAATAGGGTCTCCGCGCTCCGTGCCGCGACCGATATCAACGATGCGTTTCCCCGGCTCATCCTGCTTCGCGTAGAGCGCGGCGAAGTACGGGAAAGTTCCGCTCACCTCAAGAATATCGAGGTCGCTCGTCGGGTCTCGATAGTCCCGGATCGCGGAATAATTCACTCCCTGGAAAGTGAGAACCGATCCGACTCCGCCCGAGACATGTTTCGCGGTGACGAAAAAATGCGGCGCGATCGGCGTACCCAAAAAAAAGCCATATGTTCCCTCGAAATCCCAACCATCATGAGGGAAGGCGAGATCGGGCGCAGACGTGTTTGCATCAGCCGCATCAGTGCGAAAAAGAATGACAGCCCGTGCAGTCGTTAGGCTGAGAAGTAGCGCAAGTGCGGTCTGCCATTTCACGCACGGAACGTAGCACGATCCGCCGAAGAATCGACGAGTGTGGATTCTTCGCTAACGGTGTCGGATGGATAAAGTGGCGATCGCGAACACGCTCGAGAAAATCGCGACGCTTCTCGAATTGAAGGGCGAGAACGTTTTCAAAATTCGCGCTTACACGAACGCCGCTCGTTCCATCGAGACCTTCGGCGGAAATATTTCCGATCTGCAAAATCCCGAAACGCTCGCGAAGATTCCAGGAGTCGGTAAGGCCATCGCCGCGGTCGTGATCGAGCTGGCCAGCAGTGGACGTTCGGAATATTTCGAAACGCTGCGCGCGGAATACCCCGCGGATATTCTGGAGTTGTTTTCGCTGCCGGGGTTGGGCGCAAAAAAAGTCAAGGCACTCTACGAGCAACTGAAGATCAGCTCGATCGCGCAGTTGAAGGAAGCCTGTGAAACCGATCGCGTGGCCGAGTTACCTGGTTTCGGCAAGACGACGCAGGAAAAACTTTGCCGCGCCATTGCCGATCGGGTGAAGCATTCCGGTTCGTTCCAGCTCGGACAAATCGCCGTCGAGGCCGAGACATTGCAGGACGATCTGCGCGCGCTCGACGATGCGCTGCATGTTTGTATTGCTGGGAGTTATCGGCGGCGGAAGGAAATCGTGCGCGATCTCGATTTCATTGTCGCGACCAAGAAACCGGAAACGGTCTCGAAATTTTTTCTCGGGCATCCGCTGGTCGAATCGATCATCGCCCAAGGCACAACCAAGACGAGCGTGCGCCTGCACTCGGGCATTCAATGCGATCTGCGCGTAGTTGCGCCTAACGAGTATCCATTCGCGCTCAATTATTTTACCGGCAGCAAGGAGCACAACATCGTGGTGCGAAATCGCGCCCTGCAACGCGGCTGGACTTTGAATGAATATCGCCTCGCGCCTTCGCCGCCCGATCCGGCAGCAAAAAGAAAACACGAAGCCCAACCGATTCCGAAAATCTCGGAAGAGGAGGATCTCTACCACTCGTTAGGCCTGGATTATATTCCGCCCGAGTTGCGCGAAAATTGCGGGGAATTTGAAGCTGCGACGGAACATCGCTTGCCGCGATTAATCGAAAAAGAAAATCTGCGCGGCACGTTTCATTGTCACACCACCGCCAGCGATGGACGCAGTTCGCTGGAAGAGATGGTGAACGCGGCCGAAGAACTCGGACTGCAATACCTCGGGATCGCGGATCACAGCCGAAGTTCGATCCAGGCTCGCGGTCTCGATGAAGCGCGCTTGCGCGTGCAGATGGCCCAGATCAAAAAGCTGAACGAGGGCCGAAAAGACTTCCGCGTTTTCAGCGGAATCGAATGCGACATTTTGCGCGACGGCTCGCTCGATTTTCCAGATGAAGTTCTGTCGCAACTCGACTTCGTCGTCGCCTCCATCCATTCCGCCTTCACCCTCGGCGAGGCAGAAATGACCGAGCGAGTTATCCGTGCCATCAGCAACCCGCATGTGACGATGTTGGCGC
>JALZAX010000138.1 GCA_030948055.1 Verrucomicrobiota bacterium
ACTGCCACCGTTCGTCATCAACTGCGCCGCCTCGCGCGCGAGCGCGACTAACGAGTAGGCGCTGATGTCATGCGCCATGCGAAATGCTTCGCGCGTTGTGTTCACAAACTCACCTTCGAGCGCTTCTTTCGGCGCGAAGGCGACGGAATGCAGCATCAAATCAAGTCGATCAGTTTGCCCGCGCACTTTCCCGAAAAATTCCGCGATCTCTTCGTCTTTCGAGACATCGCAAGGGTGCAAAAAAGTCTCCGTGCCAAACTCACCGACTAAATCTTCTACGTTTTCCTTCAGCCGCTCGCCTTGATAGTTAAAAAATAATTTCGCGCCCGCCGCCGCCCACGCCTTTGCGATTGCCCAGGCGATGCTGCGCTTATTCGCCACTCCAAAAACGACGCCGATTTTACCGGCGAGAGGTTGGTCCGTCATAGCGCTTCACGATACCCGCCTTTTCTCCTGCGCAAAATGCGGGCAATATCGTGGAATGAAATGCGTGCGAATCATATTTCTACTGATGCTCAGCGCATCGATGCGGGCCGACCCCGTGACGATCGCGAAAAATACGCAGGCGTGGCGAGCCAATCACGAACGCGAAATCCTGACTGAATTCGCCGACCTCCTTTCCATCCCGAATTTGGCAACTGACACGCCGAACATTCAGCGTAACGCCGATGCGATTCGCGCGCTGTGCGAGCAGCGTGGTCTTGTCACCAGAATCCTGACGCTCGAAAGCGCGCCGCCGGTTGTTGTCGCGGATTTGGCCGCGCCGAATGCGAAACGGACGATCGCCTTTTACGCTCATTACGATGGACAACCGGTCGACGCCACAAAGTGGAAAAGCGAACCGTGGAAACCCGTCATGCGCGACGAAGCGGGCAACGATATCGATTGGCGCGCCGCGAAAACTATTGATCCGGAATGGCGCTTCTTCGCTCGATCATCCGGCGACGACAAGGCTCCGATTATTGCCATGCTCGCGGCTCTCGACGCGCTGCGCGATCTCGCAATGAAACCGTCGATCAATCTGCGTTTCTTTTTCGAAGGAGAAGAAGAAGCGGGCTCGCCGCATTTGGCAGATTATCTGAAGAAATTTCCGGAAGTATCGCATCCGGATGCATGGGTCTTTTGCGACGGGCCGATCCATCAAAGCCGACGGATGGAGCTGGTTTTCGGAGCGCGCGGCACCATTGGTCTCGATCTTACGGTCTACGGTCCCATCAAAGGCTTGCACGATGGCCACTACGGAAACTGGGTGCCGAACCCTATCGTTCGTTTGACTCATCTCATCGATTCGATGCGCGATGAAAACGGGCGAATTCTGATCAAAGGATTTTATGACGACGTGCGGCAGCCGACGGTTATCGAAAAAGACGCACTCGCGAAAATCCCAAACGTGGAGATCGAACTTCGTCGCGAGTTTCAGATTGCGGACACGGAAGGGAATGGAAAACCGCTCAATGAATTACTCATGCTTCCCGGTCTGAATCTGCGCGGAATCGAATCAGGTCACACCGGCGCTCAGGCCTCGAACACCCTCCCGACCGAAGCGCGCACCTCGATCGATTTCCGTCTCGTTCCGAACGAAACACCCGAATCCATCAAGGCGCTGGTCGAGAGCCACATCGCGGCGCAAGGCTACTCCATCGTTCGTCAAACGCCCGACGCCGCGGCGCGAACGGCGAATCCGAAAATCGTGAAAGTCGAATGGGGCTCTGGTTATCCCGCTTCGCGCACACCACTCGATCAACCCTTCTCGCGCGAACTCGCCAGCATCATGACCGCAGCTGGTCACGATCCAGTCCGGCTACCGACCGCCGGAGGCAGCCTGCCCATGGATGTTTTTCAGCAAGGGAACAACGTCCCGGTCATTGCTTTTCCGATCGCGAACCATGACGACAACCAACACGCCGCCAATGAAAATCTCCGGCTGCAAAATCTTTGGGACGGAATCGAAGTCTTCGCCGCTTTTTTCAGCAGTCTGGATAAAGTGCAGAATTAGCCGCCATCAAGGCGTAACTGTCGGCGTTGGTTGCGGATTGGCTTGAGCCGCAAGTCGTTTTCGCACTGCATCCAATTTCGCCTGCAAACTTTGCGGAGGCGAAAGCTCGAGCGCGCGCGCATATTCCTTCGCCGCTTGTTCGAGATCACCCTTCTTCGAGTAAATGCTTCCGAGATATTCGTGGCCGTAATAATCGCCAGGATCCTTCGCGCTTAAGGCGCGAGCCAACTGCAGTGCCCGATCGTAATCGTAACGGCGCATCGCATTCGAAACGTTCGTCCATGGAGTGTACGATCTTTTGGGAAGTTCTGAGACGAGATAAATGGTGAGAACGAGTGCGACGACGACGCCGCGGCCTATCCAATGGTTCGCGCGTTGTAGTTGACGAACCTCATCAAGAACTTGCTGCCTCGGATCGGGCGACGTTTCGACAATTGGATCGCTCGTGAAATCATCACTGATTGTTTGAGACGATTCCGCGAGGATTCGCTCTGCTTCTTCGAGTTGATCTTCCGCCACCAAAAGTCGAATGGGCATGGCGAACGGCGCGCCGCCGAGTCGGTTGACGTTTTCATCCGCGAGGCTGCAGAAAATTTTTGCATCATCCAGGCGCGACTTGGCCAGAGCCGCTTCGACTGGACTGGAGAAATTGCGAACCGTCACCATGGTGTCGTTAGACTTTTCCCCGTCGCCAGACGAGATCGTCTTCCGGATCCTCGATTGGACCGATGAAGACAAAGCCGCATTTGGTCAGGATGCGCGTCGTGCTTAACGCCCCCAAATCAGCAGGCGATGGCGTGTCGCTGACAAACCCCGGTGAGCAAATCCCAAAGCGCATTGAGGACACGATCAACCGCCGCGTTTACTGAGGGCGCGTTGCTGTCGTTGATGTGTTCTTGCAACATCGCGCGCTCGGCCGCGGAATGTTCGCGATCCGCTTCCATATGCACGCTAAAATATTCGTAGTCCTTTGGATTCGTTAGGCCGTAATGCTTTTTCAATCCATCGATCTTTGATTCCGAGACCGTGGGAATCTGGCTCTCGTAGGAATAAAGCGCGGCGAGACCTTGCGCAGTTGAACCATTGGCGCAGACGTCGCGGAAGGTTTCAATCAGTGCCGTTGTTTCAGGTTGTGGTTGCGTCGCGCGGACTTCATCGCGTGTCGTACCTAACGACTCGGCAAATTGCAACCAAAGCTCAGGATGATTCGGATCGCCCGCTTCTTCGTCGATCAGGTTGGAGAGAATCTGTTTGCGGGTCGGTTGATCGTCGCACTTGGCGTGCACGGCGGAGAGATAAGTCGGGAAGGCCGCGACATGATGATAATATTGCCGCGCGTAATCGGTCAGCGCTTCCTTGCTCAATTCCCCGCGCGTCCAGGCGAGATAAAATGGATGAGTGAGCAAATGTTTGGCGGCAATCTGTTGATCGATGGAAGAGAGGTGATTGTTCATTGGGTTACTGGAATGGCTTAGAAGGCTATCGATGCGCGTCCGTCCGCTGCAAATCTTTTGTGCGAAAGCGATGCCGAAGCGCCGCATCTCAACAACCGACGCAAGCTCCCCACGCCACGGCCGCCGACCGCCATCCATCGGATGCGAATGATGAAAATAGCCCAGCGTTTCAACGCTGGGTTCGTCGTGATACAAGAGCGGGGCGAGTCCCGCCAGGGACGAAAGGACCATGCATTCATTCAACAGCTGTCTGATTCATTGTGTTTGGAGCACGAAGAATCGTGAAGCGTCATTGACTTCGCAGCTGCGCGAACGCCTCTGGCCCTATCTCGGCGGCATCGCGCGCGAAAACAAAATGAAGGCGCTTGCCGTCGGCGGAACCGCAGATCATATCCACATGCTCATTTCGCTACCGCCAACCATGCCGGTTGCGAAAGCCGTCCAGCTCTTAAAGGGCAATTCCTCAAAATGGATTCACGAAACGTTTCCGGCAATGGGGCGTTCGAATGGCAGGCCGGTTATGGCGCGTTTAGCATTGGCGTTTCCAATATCGACGCCACGGTTCCATACGTTCGGAACCAATCGGATCATCATCGCATGCGGTCGTTTCGCGATGAGTTTGTGGCCATGCTACGCAAGCACGGAATCCATTACGAGGAACGGATGCTCGATTGATTTGATTCTTTCGTCCCTGGCGGGACTTGGAGTTTCTTCGGATCTGGTTTTCCCAGCGCTGAAGCGCTGGGCTATTTTCATCCGTGTGGACGGCAGGAGGGCTTGCTTGCGGACGTTTTGGAACGTTGCAAAAAATCTGCACTCGTTAGGCGGATTTTAGAATGTGTTTGATGCCGCGGATGGGAATTACCACCCAGGACGGACGGTTGTTCAGTTCGTAGCCAATTTCGTAAACTGCTTTGTCGAGCAGATAGGCTTCGAGCAAGACTTGTAACTCGTCGTCGTCTTTCGGAATGAACGACGCGCCGGCCGTGGTCTTGAGATACCGCTGCAGGAAGATGCTGCTCATTTGTTTGTACCAGGTGTCCGCCCAGCGCTCGAGAAACGGAATATCCTCCGGCCGCATGGCCGGTTGCCAAAGCGCGCTGTAAGCGGCGTATTGAAATGAGCGCATCATGCCGGAGACATCACGAAGCGCGGAGCGTTTCAATTTTCGTTCGCTCAATGGCCGCGCCGGTTCGCCTTCGAAATCGAGAATGACGAAATCTTTCCCCGTCCAAAGCGCCTGGCCGAGATGGTAATCGCCGTGAATACGAATCTTTGTGGCGGCGGATTTCTGTTCAAGAATGCGTTGCTCCAGCGCTAGAATTTCTTCCTCGGCCGCGAGCACCTGCTCGGCTTCAGTGCGAAATACTTCCGGCAGGTTGGGTAATTTCTTTTGCAGGAGCGCGAAAGTTTTTCGTGTGGAAGCGCGCATGTTTTGGAAGACCGAACGTTGCGCGAAGGAATTGAACGGCTCCGGCGCGAAGGCGCGGTCTTCGCTGTCCGCGGCGAGTGCCAAATGCAATTCGCCGGTGCGTTGTCCGAGCAGCTTCGCTTTTTGCTTGTAGATGCCGCCGACCAATTCTTCGAGCATCGCGGCGGTCGGCTTACTCGCATCCTGCAAATCGCTTTTTCGTCCGAGCACGCGTTCGTAAAAACGGCCGACGGCATCGAGCGTGAGCGCCCAGGCGTCGCCTTCGTTCGGCGCGGCCGCCTGCAAAAGACAGACAACGGTCGGCTCGCCTTTCGCGCGGCGATATTCGATCAGACCGCCGAAGGCGGGGACGTTTTCGAAGTTTTGTTTTTCCGTGAGAAAGCGCGTGACTTCGACATCAGGGTTCACGCCGTCTTCCAGTTTGCGATAAAGTTTCAGGAAATATTTGTTCTCGAAGAGCATGGACGAGTTGCTCTGTTCGGCGCTGAGAACCTGCGAGGCCGGCACTTTCGTTTCACTCGTTAGGCCGGAACCTTTCACGCCGAGCAGTTCGCCGGATTTTCCTTTCCAGCGCTTGCCTTCGAGGATGGAACGGAACAGTTGTTCGCGAAATTCGGCGTTCCAAATCGCATCGTGCAGCACGGCCTCCTCCGTTCCAGCAAATCGCACGATAATTCCCTGGGGCGCAAGCGCGCGGGTGGACTCGCCGGCCGCGATGCGAACGGGCAACGCGTAGGTTTCTGGCGCGCCGTCGACGTAGCTTACTTCGACAAACCAGATGTGTGCGCCGCTCTCGGTGAAATCGATTTGTTCCGTGATGCGAACTTCACGAATGGTGCGCGCTTTTCCTCCAAACCAACGGCAGGAACGAATGTAATCTGGTAAAATTTCACGCTCGATTTTCTTCGCCGGCAGGGTCGTCAGTTGCGGCAGATCGGTCAGCACCGGTACGACGCGCTCCATTTGCGCGCGCGTTTGTTCCGGCGGTCGGCGCAGAACAAACCAAAAATGCGAATGCGGCCCGAGCGTTATCGGATACGGAGTTTCCTGGATGGTAGGAAAATAATTCTGGCTGAAAGCCTCCACGAGCGAGCAACCAGCGAAGCGCGAGAGATCGAGCTGAGCGATTTGCGAGAAGCGCGAAAGATTCGCGATGACGAGAATCGTTTCGTCTTCGTGCTCGCGCAGAAAGGCGAGGACCTTGGAATTTTCCGGATGCAGAAATTGCAGCGAACCGCGCGAGAACGCCTTGAAATTTTTCCGCATGGCAATGACCCGCCGTGTCCACCAGAGAAGCGACGAAAGATTCTTCTGCTGATTTTCGACGTTGATCGCTTCGTAGTGATACTCGGGATCGATCGTGATCGGTAGATAGAGCTGCTGCGGATTCGCTTTGGAAAAACCGGCGTTGCGATCCGGGCTCCATTGCATCGGCGTGCGACAGCCGTTGCGATCGCCCAGATAAAAATTGTCGCCCATGCCGATCTCGTCGCCGTAGTAGAGGACCGGCGTGCCGGGCATGGAAAAGAGGAGAATATTTAGCAGCTCGATTTTTCGCCGGCTGTTGGCAAGCAGCGGTGCGAGACGGCGGCGAATGCCGAGATTAATCCGCGCGGTCGGGTCGTTCGCGTAAACGCGCCACATGTAATCGCGCTCTTCGTCCGTCACCATTTCGAGAGTGAGCTCGTCGTGATTGCGCAGGAACATGGCCCACTGGCAGTTCTCCGGAATCGGCGGCGTCTGTTCGAGGATGTCGATGATGGGAAATCGATCCTCCATTTGCAGCGCCATGAACATTCGCGGCATGAGCGGGAAGTGAAAATTCATGTGCGACTCGTCGCCCTTGCCGAAATAGGCGACGGCGTCTTCCGGCCATTGGTTCGCTTCCGCCAGGAGCATGCGATCCTGAAAATTCGCGTCGATGTGGGCGCGCATTTTTTTCAAATAAACGTGCGTCTCCGGAAGGTTCTCGCAGTTCGTCCCCTCGCGTTCGTAGAGATACGGCACTGCGT
>JALZAX010000139.1 GCA_030948055.1 Verrucomicrobiota bacterium
CAGTCGTTCGATTTCGAGAAGCGAACGGCTCCAATAACCTTTCGCTTCAAGAATAATTGGGATGGCGTCTTTGATCAGCGGATCATCGGCTTTGTCTTGCAGCGTTCGAATGAAAGCGGCGCGGTCGACCGGGGGCAGCTGATCGATTTCATCGAGACGGTAGACCGCCGTGCGGCTAACGATGGAGCGATAGGGCTCGCGAAAAATGACGCACAAGAAAAACGTCGTCGCGTAGGAAAAACAAATTGCGAGGACGCCAATAGTGACGGCGCGGAAGAAATGTTGCCACAGATGCGCCGACGTTGGCTGGCCGCCCGGTCGCAGAAACGCGCAGAGAAAACCAAGCGGCAAGAGCGCGGCGAAAACCGCACTGACGTGGCGCGTCATGATGTTGAGGAACAAACAAATTCCGAACAGTACGAGTGTAGGCCAGTCGGTCTTCTCCTCGCGAAGAATGTTTAGCGCAATGGCGAGCAGAAAAATCATCAAGATGACGCCGAGCGCTTCCGAAGAAATGAGCTGAGCGGAAAGAAATACCACCGGCGTCACGAGAGCGAGCAGGACGATAATGAGACGACGCGCGCGACCTTGCGCGACCGTGATGACAAAAATTGCCAAAGCGAAAAGAAGGGCGAGATGTTGCGCCAGAATAAGCAGGTAAAGGCCGCCGTCATTCAACAAAACATGGGCGTGCGCATCCACGTAGAGCGGCGTGCCGTGGACAAGACTCGTTAGGCCAGAAACCAATAACAGCGGCAATCGACTCAGGAACGGATAGAGCGCGGGAAATTGCAGGAGAATGAATTGTCCGGGCGGCGAGTTGAGTTGTCCGATACTATCGTTGTCGCGCCAGAGCGGCGGGAGCTGGGTTAAAACGAAAATCGACCCGGGCGAAAGTGCGAGCGCGCAGAGCAAAATTTCTTTTGCGAAAATTCGCCTGCAGACGCCTCGCCACATGCGAGAGAAATTTTTTTTGGTGTGCAACAGATGAGCTGCCCCGCATGGATTCGAACCATGAATAACGCCTCCAAAGGGCGCTGTGTTACCGTTACACCACAGGGCAAAATCCGAGGACGGATTTCGGATGTTCGATTGCGGAAGGAAAATCCGCAAACGGCAATTCGCGCGGGCGGAACTCCAGCGGGCTAACGGACAGCGAACGCTTCGGGCTCGCCCTCAGCCAGCAAGGCGCGCACGCTGGCAAGGCATTCGCGTGGCCCGAGCGGCTTTTGCACGAAACCGGAAAGACCGGCCGCGAGCAATTGATCGAGCCGTTCCTGTTGCACGTAGCCGGTGCACAGCAGGATCGGCAAATCGGGCTGGAGCGCGCGTAAGCGCTGAAAAGTTTCTTCGCCGTCCATCAGCGGCATGTTCAGGTCAAGGAGGACGAGATCGAATTGGCGGCCGCTGAGGCGAAACTGATCGAGACATTCAAACCCGGATCGCGCGGTCACGACCTCGTATCCTTCCTCCCGGAGAATTTCCCCGGTCAGGATGAGCAACATCTTCTCGTCATCCACCACCATGATGCGCTTCCGCGCATTGTTTGATTGTGCGGTCAGCCTCCGTGCGAAATCAGGATGGAGCACGATCTTGCCGCTCAATCTGCCGGAAAGTTCCACCAAATCGGTCGTGACATCAGCCGCGCGCGCCACGCTTTCGCGCAGCATGGAGAAATACTTCGCGGCGCCGGGTTTTCCTTCCCAGATGTTTTCGATCAACTCGCTCGAGCCCGAGATGATTTGCAGGAGGTTATTTAGTTCGCTGGCGATCTCCGGCGCGGTCAGGGGATTGGAGGCCACAGGGTGGTGTTCGTTCATCTATTAGAATAACCATAAAAGCACAGGACGTGCCGTTGGGCCCAACTCTAGCCAAACGCCGTTCGCAATAGCGGCGAAATCGATTAGGTTTCTTTCCCGAAAAATGAACCAGTTAGTAATACAAGATTTACGCGCCTCCATTCCGGAACAGGAAATTATCCGGGGCCTTAGCCTGGCTGTGCCGAAAGGTGAAGTGCACGCCATCATGGGGCCGAATGGATCTGGGAAGAGCACGCTCGCGAAAGTGCTGGCAGGCCATCCCGATTATCAGGTGACGGGCGGTTCCGTGACCATGGACGGCGAAGATCTTCTCGCGCTCGCACCGGACGAACGGGCGCGCAAGGGACTCTTCATGGCTTTTCAATATCCCAACGAAATTCCGGGCGTGACCATCGCTAATTTTTTACGCGCGGCGGTGCAGGCGCGTTTGCCGGAAGGCGAGGAACTCGAAGCCACGGATTATTACGCGAAGCTTTACGAGAAGATGGATCTGCTCGAAATGGATCGCTCCTTTACCTCGCGCTCGGTCAATGAAGGTTTTTCCGGCGGTGAGAAGAAACGGAATGAGATTCTTCAGCTCGCGCTCCTGGAGCCGAAATATGCCGTGCTCGATGAGACCGACAGTGGCTTGGACATCGACGCGCTTAAGGTTGTGTCCAAAGGCGTGAATTCACTGCGCGGACCGAAGATCGGCGTTTTGTTAATCACACATTATCAGCGCTTGCTCGACTACATCGTGCCCGATCACGTCCACGTCATGGTGCAGGGGCGCATCGTCCGCAGCGGCGGAAAAGATTTGGCGTTGGAGCTGGAAGAAAAAGGGTACGACTGGGTGCGCGAGCACACGGAAGAAGCGGTGCTTGCCTAACGAGGAATAGATATATGCCTAACGAACAATCAGTTCTCGAGATCGAGAGAAACGCTGGAAACTTCGCTTATCCGGAAACGCACACACACGACGCGGGCGTGGGCTTGACCGAAGACACGATTCATTACATCTCGAACATCAAGGAAGATCCGGATTGGGTCCGTGAATTTCGGCTCAACGCTTACAAGACTTTTCTGAGCAAGCCGATGCCAACGCATTGGGCGAGCAAAGATCTCGAAGCGATCGTCTTCGAAAACATCCGCTACTATCTGAGTGGGGGCACACAGCCGAAACGGAATTGGGAAGATGTGCCGGAAGATGTGAAGCGCACTTTCGAGCGCCTTGGCATTCCGGAGCAGGAACGGAAATTTCTCGCCGGCGTTGAAGCGCAGTTCGACAGCGAAGCGGTTTACTCCAACATCAAAAAAGCCGTCGGGGAACAGGGCGTCATTTTCGTCGGCTCAACTGACGGATTGAAAAATCATCCGGAAATTTTCCGCAAATGGTTCGGCAAAGTCATTCCGACCGGAGACAACAAATTCAGCGCGCTAAATTCTGCGGTCTTCAGCGGCGGCTCATTCATCTACGTCCCGCCGGGTGTGAAAGTGAAGCATCCGTTGCAGGCTTACTTCCGGATCAACGCCGAGAATTTTGGGCAGTTCGAACGCACACTCATCATCGTCGATGAAGGCGCGGAGCTGACTTACATGGAGGGCTGCACTGCGCCCAAGTTTAACACCGCGACATTGCACAGCGCAGTCGTCGAGTTGGTCGCAATGAAAGGCGCGAAGATCCAATACATCACCGTCCAGAATTGGTCGGCGAACGTTTTCAATCTCGTGACCAAGCGCGGCCTCGCGCACGAAGAAGCCGAGATTAAATGGATCGATTGCAACATCGGTTCGCGCCTGACCATGAAATATCCCGGCGTCGTCTTGAAAGGACGCAAAGCGCGCGGCGAAGTTCTTTCCATCGCGCTCGCCAGCAACGGCCAGCATCAGGACACCGGCGCGAAAATGGTTCATGCCGCCGACGAAACGACCAGTAACATCATTTCTAAATCGATCAGCATAGGCACCGGACGCGCCACTTATCGCGGACTCGTCCACGTGCCCAAGCACCTCAAGAACTGCAAGAACAACACCGAGTGCGACGCGCTTTTGATCAACTCGAATAGCCGCACCGACACTTATCCGGCCATCACCGTCCGCGGTACCGGCAATTCCGTGCAACACGAAGCAAGTGTCTCGCAGGTTTCCGCCGAGCAGATCTTCTACATGCAACAGCGCGGCCTGACCGAAGCGCAAGCGATGAGCCTGAGTGTGAACGGGTTCGTCAACGATCTCGTGCGCCAATTCCCCATGGAATACAGCGTTGAACTGAAACGTCTCATCGAATTGGAGATGGAAGGTTCGGTCGGTTAGCGCGCGGCGCGTTGTCCTCTGGAATCAAATCGACAATGGGTCACGAGAGCGCTGTGCTGGATGAGATGACGGAGACCGAATCGCCGCAGGAAAATTCTGCGCGCGAGATTCTTTCCGGGCTTCCCGACGACAACGCAAACGATCTGCCGCGATGGTTTCAGGAGCGCCAGGCGGAAGCGTGGTCGCGCTTTACATCGCTGCCGATGCCGAATCGAAAGGATCAACCGTGGCGTTTCTCAAGTGTGAACGCGCTCGATTTGGAGCCGTTCATTTTTGGTGATTCTCCCAATGAAGAAGCGCGCGCCGAAATTCTCGAGCTTTCTCATTCACTGGACCAGGTCGCGGGACGTTTAATTTTCGCGGACAATTTTTTACTGCGACGCGATCCGCTCCCGGAGTTGTTGACCAGGCAGGGCGTAATTCTAAAACCGCTCGAGCGTGGCTTACTCGAACACGAAGATCTTTTCCGCAAATATTTCATCGCCCGGCCGACGCCGCTCGGATCGGCCAAATTTGCCGCGCTGCATGAAGCACTCGTCAGGGCGGGAACGTTTCTTTACATCCCGCGCGGCGTGGAAGTGGAATTACCGATCGAAGTTTTTCACTGGCTTAATGTCGAGAACGCTTCGGTCTTTCCCCACACGCTGCTGATCGCCGATGAAATGTCGAAGGTAACGCTGGTCGAGCATTTTCGTTCATCGCAAAAGGGACGTGGCGGTTTTTCCTGTGGCGTAAACGATCTCGTCGTCGGCCGCGGCGCCAAGGTCACTTACGTTTGCGCGCAAAACTGGGATGAGAGGGTCCTCTCGATTCAAATGAATGCGACCACGGTCGAGCGCGACGCTTCCGCCTTGAGTTTGAATCTCAATCTCGGCGGCGCCTATTCGCGTTTTGAAAGCTTTAGCCGACTGGCCGGTGAGGGTGCGCGGAGCGATCTCCTCGCGGTCGCCGTCGCGCAAGGCGCACAGGAATTCGACGCGCGCACTTTGCAGGACCACGCTTCGCCGCACACCACGAGCGACCTACTTTATAAGAATTCGCTCAGCGACAAATCTCGCACCACTTTCGGCGGACTTATTCGCGTCGAGCCGCACGCACATTTTACCGACGCCTACCAAACGGTAAGGAATCTCCTTCTCAGCGACGACGCGGAAGCGAACTCAATGCCAGGCCTCGAAATCCTGGCCGATAATGTGAAGTGCAGCCACGGCGCGACTTCGGGACAGCTCAACGAAGAAGAGCTTTTCTATCTGCTCGCGCGCGGCATTCCGAAAAATGTTGCGCAGCATCTACTGGTGGCGGGCTTCCTCGACGAAGTGGTGCAGCGGCTCAATCAGCCGAAGATCAGCGCGAAGCTGCACGACATGATTGAAGAGAAATTCTCGCGCAGCACTCGTTAGGCGTAAAAGCGCGACACCGCGCGGACTTGATCGCGCACCCGCTTGACAAGTTGCTTCGGTTCGAGCACGCACACATGGCTGCCCCAGCTGAGGATCCAACGCTCGATTTCTTCCAAGCCGCCGAGCTCGAGTTCAAGAATCGCCGAACCGTCTTTCGCTGACCGAAAGCATTGCGATTCATGCCAGGTTCGCTCGCTAACCAAACGAGCTGCAAAGGCATCGAATTTCAATTTGATGCGATGTTTTTTGCTGCCTTCAAAAACCCCAAAACTTCCGCTCAAGACTTTACTGATGGAAAAATTGGCCGGCCGTCTAAATCTTGCACTCGTTAGGCGGAGGTTGCGCATGCGCGGGAGTGCGAAGGTGCGCAGGTCCTTCCGTTCCATATCTTCCGCGAAGACGTACCACTGATTCTCCAGACACGCGATGTGATACGGGCGGACGCGACGCGCCTCGAATTCTTTGCTCTTCAGTTTTCTATATTCAAACTCAAGTTCGACTGAATGCAGGACAGCCCTGCTGACTTTCTCGAAAAGATCGAGGTCGGCCACGCTCGCGCCTGCGCTATGAAACGAAATCGTTTCTTCCATATCGCTCCAGGAAAACGACACGCGTTCCTTCAAGCTGTCGGCAATTTTGCGGAAGGCCGATCGCAGCGGTCGCTCGAACGGAGTCCCCTGATACTGCGCTAAGGCCTTCTGCGCGACGAACAATGCCGCAACTTCTCCTTCCGACACTTCGATGCTCGGAAAACTTGCCACCTCCTCCGTGTAATGAAACCCGAAACGCAGTGCGTCGTATTCGATTGGCAAGCCGAGCCGATCGCGCATGAAATCGATGTCACGTTGGATCGTCTTCGTCGAAACTTCGATCTCCTGCGCGATCTTCCGGCAATTCGGATACTCGCCCGCTTTCAGTTGCGCATGGATGCGCATCATCCGCTCGAGCGGTGGTCGCGAAGATTTCTCCGCTAACTTTTTTTTAGATGTTTTTACCATCAGACAACCAATGTCCTACCCGCGCCTGCAAGATGGCGCGCATGAAACATTATTCCAACCGTTACCGTCGCAGCACGCTTCTTCCCGTTCCTTACTCCCTTCGGCCCGATCGACTCGAGCGCGGGATCAAGATTCTGCGCGCGCTGCGTCTATCGCTCGCGGCGGAGGTGCCGCAAGTCCGGCCACAGCAATGCGAGTTTAAGTTTGTCTTCGCCAAAGCGCGCTAGCACCGGAGAGAATCCTTGCGTGCGCGAAAGCGCGTGGGTTACGTTCGTTCCCCGCGCATGAACGTCACCGGCACGATCGACGCCATCCTCAGCCAAAAAAGCGGCGAAGTTTTCTCGGTCGCGCCCGACGCGACGGTTTACGATGCGG
>JALZAX010000140.1 GCA_030948055.1 Verrucomicrobiota bacterium
ACCGAGATGTTTGACGAGTTGGCGTATGCCGTAGCGGATGTCGGTGAGCATATTGGTCTAACGAGTGGTTATTCGACGCGCAGAGCGACGATGGGATCAACTTTCGTGGCGCGACGCGCCGGCAAGAGACAGGCAACCAGCGCGACGGCCGCGAGCAAGATCGTAATGCTCGTCAACGTGAGCGGATCATGCGTGCTGGTGCGGTAAAGGATCGACGACATCGCGCGCGAGGCGAGGAAAGTCGCGACGAGTCCCGTGAGCAAACCGAGGCCGACAAGTTTTCCGGCGTGCGCGAGAACGAGACGCAAGACGTCGCGAGTTTGCGCGCCCAGCGCCATGCGAATGCCGATTTCGCCGGTGCGTTGCGCAACGCTGTAGGCCATCACACCATAAATTCCCACGGCCGCGATCACGAGCGCGACGACCGAGAACACGCTTAGCAGCGTCATGGCAAAACGCTGCTGCGAAATTTTCTCCGCCATGATTTCTTCGAGCGGACGAATCGAGCCGATCGGTTGCTCTTTATCGACCGCATAAACCGCGGGACGCAGCGCACCCAACATCGCGGCCGGCGAACCGGAAGTGCGAATAATGACATTGAGGGTGTCGAACGGGTTCTGTGCAAACGGCTCGTAGCTTTGGCTAGTCGTCTCCTTGTCCACGCCATACTGCTTGATGTCGGCGACGATGCCTACGATCTCGCGCCAAACGTCCGGAGTATTCGGCGCTTCGGTTGTGATATGGATGCGTTTGCCGATCGGATCTTCATTGGGAAAAAATTGACGAGCGAGCGTCTCGTTGATGATCGCCACACGCGGTGAGCGCGCATCATCGCGTTCGTTAAAGACACGGCCGCGGACAAGTCGAATTCCCATCGCGTGGAAATAGTCTGCAGTGACCGCGTAGTAATTCGTGTTAGGCAAATCGCTCGGTGCAATGGCTGGGCGCGCTTCGATTGTGAAACCAAGCACCCAGTCGCCGATAACAGGACCGGCGTGTGTGACGCCGGCAGCTTGCACACTGGGCAAAGCCTGCAAGCGCTCGACTAACGAGTTTACGAACCCAATTTGTTGTTCGGGCTTGGCATATTTTTTAGCCGGCAAGGAAAGACGAAGCATCGTGGCGTTCTCCGGGATGAATCCGGGATCGACTTGTGTGAGCTGCACGAAACTACGCGCGAGCAAGCCTGCGCCGCCAAGTAGGACAAGCGCGAAGGCAACTTCCAAGATCACGAGCGCACTGCGGAATCGTCCGCGCGCGCCGCCTTCCGTGGAACCGCGCGCGCCTTGCTTCAAGGCTTCGTTCACATCGGTGTGCGCGGCCAGCCAGGCAGGCGCCGCGCCGAAGATCACGCCCGTGAGCAAACTGAGCGCGAGAGAAAATGCGACGACCGTTCCGTCGAGATGAATGTTGGTCGCACGCGGTAAAGTGGCCGGAGCGAGCGCGAGCAGCGCGGCCAGTCCCCAGTGCGCGAGAATTATTCCCGCCACTCCACCGCAAAACGCGAGCAACACACTTTCGGTCAAAAGTTGCCTAACGAGTCGTCCGCGACCGGCACCGAGCGCGGCGCGAATCGAAATTTCCCGATGACGCGCGGTGGCACGAGCCAGCAGGAGGTTGGCGATGTTGGCGCAGGCGATCAGCAGCACACAGCCGACTGCGCCGAGCAAAGTGTAGAGAACAACGCGCACATTGCGAACGCTGTAGTCGAGCATCGACATCACGAAAACGGTCCAGCCTTTGTTGGTATCCGGATATTGCCTGGCGAGTTGCGCAGCGATCACGCGCATTTCGGCGTCAGCTTGAGCAACCGTCACACCCGGCCGGAGCCGGGCCGCAGTACTCACATAGTGCCCGCCCCGTCCGTCATTCGAAATTTCGTCCGGCTTGAACGCCATCGGCGTCCACACCTCGGTTTTGTTTTGTTGCCCAAATCCCGGAGGCGCGACTCCGATTACCGAGTATGGCTCACCATTCAACTGCACATCGCGGTTGATGACGTTGGCGGCGCCGCCGAAGACGCGCTGCCAAAACGGATAACTCAAAACGACGACGTGATTTTTTCCGGGCGCATCCTCGTCCGCGGAAAACCAGCGGCCGAGAAACGGCTTCACTCCATAGACATCGAAATAATTTGCCGTCGCGCGCACGCCCGTGAGCCGCTGCGGTTCGCCTTCGCCGGTGAGATTGAGCTGCGCATTGGTGTACGCGGTAATGCCTTCGAACGATTTCGCCTGCTTCGTCCAATCAATGTAATTCGGCGGCGCCGTGGAAAATTCCGGAAACTCCGGCGGCTGCGACTCGCGCAGGACTACGATGCGATCCGCGTTTGGATAATCGAGCGGCCGCAGGAGAACGCCGTTCACCACCGAAAAAATAGCTGAGCACGCGCCGATGCCGAGCGCGAGGGTGAGAATGGCAACGACGGTGAAGCCAGGATTTTTTAGCAGCTGACGAAGTGCATAACGAAGATCGGTCATCATATGCCTAACGAGTGGTTATTCTGATCTGAGAGCTTCGATGGGATCGAGCAGACTGGCGCGACACGCGGGGATGAGACAGGCAATCAGTGAGACCGCGCTCATTACCAAAGCCGTCCCCACGAGCGCGGCGACTGGCAGCGCAGGCACGCCGAAGAGAATACTTCGCATCGCTCTTCCCGCGAACCACGCGCCGATTAAACCGAAAAAAGTTCCAGCGGCGAGGAGGCGCAGGCCTAACGAGAGAAAGTGCTGGCCGATCTGTTTTCTCTGCGCGCCGACCGCCATGCGAATGCCGATCTCGCGCCGCCGTTGCGCGACCGCGTAACTCAACACGCCATACGTTCCGATCGCCGCCAGCAGTAGTGCGACGCCGGCGAAAATTCCCGCGAGTAACGCGGGTGATCGTCGCGCGATGAGACTGTCCGTAACGCGTGTGTCCATTGAGCGAATGTTATCGAAGGCGATTTCAGGATGTGCGGCGTGCACCAGCTTGCGCAGTGTTTCGGCGAACGCTTCCGGACGCTGGCTCGTGCGCGTGACGACGAAGACACTGGTGGGATCGCGATAAGCGTAGGGCACATAAACCGCTCCCTGCCCCTGCGCTTCCGTGAGCTCGGCTTGCTTCACATTGCCGACCACGCCGACGATGGTGAACAGCTTCGCATCGTCGGTATCGTTTCCTTCGAAGATGCGGTTCCCGAGTGCGCCGCCATTGGGCCAGTAACGCCGAGAAAAATCTTCATCGACCACACAGACCCGCTCGGCGCGATGTGAATCGGCCGAGTTCAAAAATCTTCCTTCGCGCAACGGAATTCCAAGCGCGGAAAAATAATCGCCGCTCACACCGTAGGAATAATGACCGCGCAATGATTGGCCCGGTGGTGGCACGTAACCTTTCGGTGCGAAGGCGGCTTTGCCGCTATCTCCACTCAACGGAATGTTCGTGATCGTTCCGGCGGCGGCGATGCCAGGTTGCTGCCGGATGGATTCGAGCAAGCGATCGGCGATCGCAATTCTATCCGGCAAGAGTTGCCACGAGATGGTGCACTCGCCGGTGAGAACATGATCGGCGCGGAAACCGGACGGAACGGCCATCACCTTTTTCAGACTCAGTCCGAGCAGCGCGGCGCCGGCCAGCAAAACGAAAGCGAGCGCGATCTGCGCGATGATGAAGCCGTGACGCAGCCGTTGTGTGGCGCGGTTGATCGTGCCGGCGCGCGACTCGGATTGAAGCGCGTTCGCAAGATGACTGTGAAGGTTGAACCACGCGATCGGCACCGCGATCACGAGTCCGAGAATCACGGCGCTGACCAGTCCGATGACGGCGAGCCAACCATCAAACACGATGTGCGCGCCGAGCGGCAGACGATTCGCACCGAGCAGTTGAAGTAATTGCGTTCCCCACGCTCCCGCGAGAACGCCGAGCAATCCGCCGATCGCGGTGAGCAGAACGGTTTCAACGACGACTTGCCTAACGACATGTTGCCGGCTTGCGCCCATCGATTGACGGATGGCCATTTCTTTTGCGCGGCTGCTCGCGCGGATCAGAAGAAGATTGATGAGATTGACCGCGCCGATGAGGAGAAGGAAAAAGACGCCGCTCTGCATCAACAAAAGTGTTGGGCGAATCGAGCGGACGTGCTCGGCATGAAGTTGCCTAACGAGTGATCGAAAACCGGCTTCGGCCATCGCCTTCGCCTCTGGATTATCCTTCTCGACCGCGTCGTTGTGCGCATCGACCTGGGCTTGAGCTTCTCCGATCGTCGCGCCCGGTTTCAAACGCGCGATCAGGTGCGTGCCGCCGCCGCCAGAATGACGCGCTTTCGCTCCACGCTGGTCGATGTCCGTTTTTATCGGGAGAAACACGCGCGCCTCGGAGGAGAGAAAACGAAAAGCAGGAGGCAGAACACCGACGATCTTTCTTTCGATACCATTGATGCGCGTGTCACGACCCAAAATGTTTGGATCGGAATCGAACTGTTGCCGCCAGAAGGCGTCGGTCAGAATGATGACGTTCTGCTGATAGGCCATGTCTTCCTCTGTAAAACCGCGACCGATTGCAGGGTTTACACCGAGGGTTGCGAAAAATTCCGGCGAGATGCGCACGATATCCTCTTGTTGCATGGAACCCGGATCACCGATGGTTTCGGCTCTCTCCATATAAAGGGCAAGGCTCTCGAAGGCCGGGATGTTGCCGCGCCGCTCGTAGTAGTTGGTTATCGACGCGCCATCATTTTCGACACCGGCTTTCGGATAGGTGTTGTAAATATTGACGAGCCTATCTGCGTTCGGAAAGGGCAGCGGTCGCAGCAGGATGGAATTGATTACGGCAAAAATGGTCAGATTCGCGCCGAGACAAAGCGCGAGCGTGAACAAGGCCGTGAGCGTGAAGCCGGGCGACTTCCGCCATTGCCGCAAAGCGTAACGGAGATCGGAAATCATTCCGTGCGCAATGCCTGAATGGGATTGACCAGCGTGGCGCGACGCGCGGGCATGAGGCAGGCACACAACGCAACTGCCGCGAGCATGACTGCAGTCCCGGCCAGCAACGCGGGATTGTGCGCGGAGACGTTATACAATTGTGTGGTGATGAGCTGTCCCATGGCCAGCGCCGCCGCCAGCCCCAGCGCCAATCCGATTAAGACCGGCATCATTCCCTGCCTCACGACCAGTCGAAGGACATCGGCGGTTTGCGCGCCGAGCGCCATGCGCACTCCAATTTCTCCCGTGCGTTGTTCGACGGTGTAAGCGACCGCGCCGTAAATTCCGACCGCGGCGAGAACAAGAGCGACGCCGCCGAAAACTCCGAGCAGCGTCATGGTCAGACGCTGTTGGCCTAACGAGCGGTTAACGATCGTTTCCATCGTGGTCGGTTGAATGATCGGCAAACTCGGATCGATCCGATTCAACGCCGTTCGCACCATTGTCGCAGCCGCTTCTGTTTTCAGCGGCGTGCGAACTACGACTTGTTCGAATGGCTGCGCGCGTTGCGGAAATGGCCGATAAAATTCCACATCGTTTGTCCTATCGAGCCGGTTGGAACGAATGTCGCCGACCACGCCCACTACTTCGGTGACTTGTCCGATGCCGTTATCGGTCCCGAAATACATTTGTTTGCCGATAGGATCTTCGTTCGGGAAAAGTTTTTTCGCCGCTGATTTGCTGATCAAAACCACTTGCGGTTTGTCGATGCCATCGTGTTCGTCAAAATCGCGACCAGCGAGAAACGGAATACCGAAGGTTTTCATGAAACCGGGCGAGATGCTGTGATTTCTCCCGAGCGGACGTTGATTGAGCGGCGGCGGGTTTCCATCAACCCGCGCGTACGGCGAACTGCTGTTGTTGCCGCCGAGCGGAACACCGTCGCAGCTCGCGACCGCTTCCACGCCCGACATGTTTTCCAATTCCTTCTGCAACTTCTCGACGAAACGCCCACGCGATTCGTTATCCGGATAAGCTGCTTCCGGCAGTCCGATTGCGCCCACCCACATCCGGTCGGAACGGAAACCGCCTTCCTGTCGACTCAAGCGCAGGAAACTGGTGATGAGCAAGGCCGCGCCGGCGAGGAGAACGACCGACAGCCCAACCTGTGTCGCGACCAGACCGCGACGAAAACGCTGTTGGCCACGACTGCCGGTCATGGCGCGGCCGCCGTCTTTCAGTCCATCGACCAGATCGGCCCGTGAACTTTGCCACGCCGGATAAAGTCCCATCGTCACGCCGGTGAGCAGCGAAAGTCCAAGAGTAAAGAAGAGAACAGTGTTGCTGAGCGAGATGGCGGCGAGATCGATGGGGAGATTGTCTAAGGAGAGCTTGGGCAGAACCGATAGGAGCCAGACGGCAATAAGTAATCCGAACGCGCCTGCGATCACGCTGACGAGCGTGCTCTCCAAAACAAACAGCCTAACGACACCTCCACGCGACGCTCCCAAAGCCATGCGCAAAGAAATTTCCCGACGCCGACCTGTGAACCTAACGAGTAGTAGATTCGCAACGTTGCTACATGCAATGAGGAGGACTGCGCAGACCGCGCCAACCAGGATCTGGAATGGGCGGTTCAAATTTCCCGTGGCATCTTCCGTCGCGGAAAGCGCGGTGGGCGACCAGGAGTTGTCGGCGTTCTCGGGATATTTTTCGCGATAACCCGCCTGCAACGACGGCAATTGCGCGCGCACTTGCTCGATGGTCACCCCCGGTTTCATTCGCCCGATTACGCGCATAAAACTCACGCCTCGCATCAATTGATCGCGCGCCAGACCCGTGAGCTGAAATGGTTTCGTCGTCCAGACATCATTGTTCGGTCCCCACCAGGCCAGCGGCATGTTGGGCAAGACACCAACGATGGTGGTCGCGACGCCATTCAAGGTGA
>JALZAX010000141.1 GCA_030948055.1 Verrucomicrobiota bacterium
GTGCCGCGATTCTACGGCGTCGCAAAATTCTCTTTATTTCAGTTGCGATTTTGTTGGCCGGAATTGCGTTTGCCGGCCTTTGGTTTCGCTTTCGTTCGCAGCCATCGACCGGGGCTCGGGAGACTGCCGAGGTTTCCACCGTCCCGCAGAAAAGTATCGCCGTCCTGCCCTTCGAGAGCTTTGGCGACGAGAAGGAGAACGCCTATTTCGCGGATGGCGTGCAGGACGATATCCTGACCGATCTCGCGAAAGTCGCGGACCTGATCGTGATTAGTCGGCGAACAGTGGCGCAATTTCGCGGGAGCACGAAAGACATTCGCGAAATCGGAAAGGCGCTCGGTGTCGCGCATATCCTGGAAGGTAGCGTGCGGCGTGCAGCGGGCCGGATCGTGGTCGCGACGCAATTGATCAATGTGCGTACGGCTGCGGAGGTATGGGCGGAAAAATATGATCGTGAACTGGCGGATCTTTTCACGATCCAAAGCGAAATCGCGCAAAAGATCGTCGAACAACTGAAGGCGAACCTTTCCCTCGCAGAAAAAGCGGCGATCGAGAAATCGCCCACGCAAGACTTGGAGGCTTATGATTCCTACCTGCGGGCGTGTGCCCTGCTCTATGAGTTCGGCGCCAATCCAAAGACCGCGGATGACAATCGGCCGAAAGCAGAAAAGCTCCTGCAAGCGGCGATCGCGCGCGACCCGAACTTTGCCCTCGCCTATGCCGTCTTGAGTGATGTGCAGGCAACCCCAAACTGGGCCGAGGAACCGACGCCCGAACAATTAGCGAAAGCCAAGGATAGTGCGGAGACCGCCGTCCGCCTCGCGCCCGAATCGCCTGATGCTCATCTTGCCCTCGGATCGTTGTATTACGGACCACTGCGGGACAAGACGCGCGGCATTGAAGAGATCGAAATCGCGGCGCGCGCGATGCCTAACCACATCGATGTCCTCAGCAGTTTAGGCGATGTGGCTAAAGATCGCGGACAATGGAAAGAGGCGTTTGGGAAATATCAGAAAGCGATGCAGGTCGAACCGCTCGAGCCGTTATGGACTGCGAAACTGATCGATCTCTACATTAGTTTTCGGAAATATCGCGAAGCCGAAGATCTGGCGGATCGGACGATTGCGAGTCTGCCAGTCGACGCGACCGGAAACTTTTGGGGGATGAAACGCGCCATCGCGCTGGCTCGTGGGGACACGAAAGCGGCGATGGCGGCGATTAATTCGAATCCAGTTCGCGACACCAGCCCGCAATCCATGCCGCTCAGGAACCGGGATTGTCCTGATGATGGAGCGAAAGTACCCGGAAGCGACTGCGATAATCGAATCGATCCCTGAGCGGGCGCGCACCTTCAAAAATATGCCCCGCTCCGGATTGAATCCGTTTTCGCAAGGACACGACCTGGCAATTCTCGCGACCATCGAACGCGCGCAAGGTCACGCAGACAAAGCTCGCGCAACGTTTGATTCGGCTCTGGCCGCTTTTAACGAATGGCTGGCGCGGAGACCCGAAGAACTGGAAGCGCTCGGCTGGGTCGCAGTCTGCCACGCGGGCGCCGCGCGCAAAGAAGAAGCGCAGCAGGCTGCGGATCACGCGATGGAAACCTGGCCGATGTCGCGCGAGCCCATACGCGCCGCCGAACTCCGACAACTTGTGGCGACGGCTTACGCATGGATCGGTGATCGGTCCGCCGCCATCCAGATGCTCGAGCAACTGGTGAAATTGCCCGGAGGTCCGGAGGCCGGAGATCTGAAACTCAATCCGCGCTGGGACGATCTGCGCGCGGATCCGCGTTTTGAAAAACTTATCGTCGAAGCGGCCAAGCCGATTGAAATCAAATGAAGATCGCGCCTGCAGTTTCGAATCTCACGTTTCCTCTTTTCGCCCTTTGTCTCGGACTTGGCTGCGCATTCGCGCAAGCAATCGAGTCCGTTCCTAACGAAAGCACTACCGCTGCAGCGTCACCCGAACCGGCAGGCACGCCTGCGCGCGGTATTGAAGCTGAAACAGAGCGCATCATCGTGACGGGCTCCAACATCCCGACCGCGAATGAAGTCGGACCGAATCCGGTCATCGACCTGACGCATGACATCATCGAAAAATCCGGCGAACGCACCGCCGCCGAACTGCTGCGCGCTCAACCGATCGCCAACGCCAATGGCGTTCCCACCTCCAACAACGGCAACGGGCAAAATGGTCCGGCGGGGGCGTCATCAATTTCGCTCCGTGGTTTCGATGCGAGCGCTACGTTAGTTCTGTTGGATGGACGGCGTCTGGCTCCCTACCCGATCGGGACGGGATCGTTAGGCACGCAATCGTTCATCGACTTGAACTCCATCCCTTCAGCCGCTCTCGAGAACATCGAGATTCTGAAGGACGGCGCGTCCACTACTTACGGCGCAGACGCAGTCGCGGGCGTGGTCAACATCAAGCTGCGCCACAATTTCAAAGGCGCCGAAATCACACTCGGCTATGGCAACACCATGTTTGGCGGCGATGATGACGCCGCGGAGTTCACTGCCTCGGCCATTTTCGGACTCGCCTCCGCCAACGGTAATAGCCATGTCTCCGGCGTCCTGAATTACTTCAATCAGCAGGCGATTTTTTATCACGACCGCGCCTACACGCGCTCTCCCCGCTTCTTAGATGGGAGCATCGAGACCGTAAGCGGAAACTCGAGCCCCGGGAACTTTCAGGTCTCGCGAGCAGCGGCCGAAGCGGCCGCCGGCGGGCCGATCACCGAGGTCGCGGCGAGCAGGAAGACTTTTTTTGCCGCGCCCCCTGACCTAACGAATGGTTCTGTGCCCGCGTCGGATTACCGATACGGCCGCTCGAGCAGCATATCACTTTTCGATTTCTCGCCCTTTCCAAGCGTGCAGCCGGAGTCGGAGCGATATGGCGGGTTCCTCAATGCGGAGCACAAGTTTTTTGGAGATCAGCTGGTGGCTTACGGCGATGTTTTCTGCCAGCATGTTTTCACGCGTTATGAACTCGCACCTACGCCGACGGGATTTTTTCAGCAACCCGATCATACGAGCATTGCGATCCCTCCTCATGCGCCGGGCGTAACGTTGGGCGGTCCTTCCTACACGGACACTGGCCTCATGGTCGGCGCTTATAATCCCTTCAATCCTTTCCAGCAGATCCTCTCCGGCCTCTCGCGTTTCCGGCTCGCGGAATTCGGCAACCGCATCTCCATCGACAAAACCGACGCGACGGCGTTGACGATTGGCTTGAAAGGCGACCGTCTCTTTAACGGCACGTGGGGCTACGATGCCGGATTTCGCTACAGCCAAATCGAGACCGACTCGGACTTGAAAGCGGCGTCGCGCTCACTCTTCAATCGCATTTTAAACGCGGCCGATCCGATCTTTGATCCCGCTTCCCCTGAGTACATCGGCACCACCGTTCCTTACAATCCGTTCGGCGATTTCCGCCGGCCAATCGCCTCGAATCAGGCGTCGATCGACTTCGCCACCATTCACGCGAAGAACAGCCACTCTTCTAAAGTTGCGACGGTTGATTTCACAGCCTACACGACCGCGTTATTTAACCTGCCCGCCGGCGGGCTTGGCTTCGCTTTGGGCGGTCAGTTCCGGCGCGAAAGCATTCGGCAGGAATTCGACCCCTATTTCCTCGCAGGCGATGTGACGGGATATGGCGCGACCACTTTCACGCACGCGGGCCGCAAATCGTTCGGGATCTACTCGGAACTAAATGTGCCGATTTTTGGAAGTCCGAATGCGATCCCGGGATTTCATGCGCTCGAGGTCGTCGGCTCGGCGCGGTTCGAACAATACCTGAACAACCTCACGAACATTCTCGTGCCAAAAGTGGGGCTGCGCTGGCAGCCATTCGACGACACTCTCACCCTGCGTGCTACCTGGGGAAAAGGATTCCGGGAACCTTCCCTTTTTGAATTGTTCAACTCGCCCGCTGAGTCCTTTCGTCGGACCTTCGATCCGCAAACTGGCGAAACCAACTCCGAAACTCCTTTCCTTCTGCGCAGCAATCCCAGCCTGCAGCCGGAAGATTCGCGCAATTTCACAACGGGTCTGGTCTATTCCCCGAAATTTATTCCTGGCCTGACGCTGACGGCTGATTACTACGACATCGAGCGAAAGGACGTGGTCGGCGATCCCGATCCGAACGAGATTCTCATCCGAGAAGCGAGCGGAACGCTACTTCCCGGTGAATCCGTGGAGCGCGACGCAGATGGAACCATTCTGCGTGTCATAGGCCAGTTTTATAATCGCGCGAACGAAAGGGCGCGCGGTTTTGATTTCGGACTCCAGTATCAAGTTACGACTCCGCTCGGCACGTTCACCTCCCTCACGCAGGCTTCCTTTCTCGAATCGTTTACTTTCACCGACGTGACGAGCGGCGAGCAATTCGAAGCGCGCAGCGGCGTCGCATTCGTTTTCGGGGACGCGTGGCTGAAATGGAAAGGCAAGTCTCGGCTCGAATGGTCTTGGAAAGGATTCGATGTCGTCACTACCGTTACCTATCTCGACGGCTATCATGAAAATCCTCCGCCTGATTTTGCTTCCGAACACTGGGTCAAACAAACGTGGACGTTTGATCTTCAAGCCTCCTACACATTTGCGACGAGGCAGGACTTGGGCACGCCGAGCGCCGTGCCAGAAGCGCGATTCTGGCGACGCACATTGAATGACACCACGATCACGATCGGCTGCAATAATCTTTTCGATCGCGACCCGCCGCGCGCCTACGGAGTCAATCAAGCTGGCTATCCCGATTATCTCTACAATTCTGTCGGACGCTTCGTTTACTTCAAGTTGACCAAGCGTTTTTAGTCGTTGAATCAAGACATATCAGCGAGGCCAGGCGTATGAAGCTCGGCATGATCTGAGTTCTGCTAGTAAAACGCGATGCGGTAAAAGCGCCTGGTGAAGTTCACCGGCGAATTTAGATCGTCGTAAAACCAATTGCCCAACGCATCGGTTGTGACCATGGCGATTTCCGAGAAACTGCCGGAGTCTGGATCCGTGGCCGCTTGGAAGCTGTAAGCAGTCGAGGGGTCGCCCGAACCTGTGATGCGGATGTGGCCGCTAAATGGCACGATTGTGAGAATGCGCAGATGCGAATTCGACAATCGCGCCAGGCAATAACGTGTTACTCCCTGGTAAGCGGAGAAGATGCCGGAGATGAGCAGCCTTCCATCCAGCTGCACGGCGAGCGCGTCGATTTCTGGTGTCGTCACACTGGCCAAATCTGTATTCGTTAGGCCGGTGCCGGTTACGAGTGTGGTATCGCGTGGACCCGTGGCGGTGAAGCGCGCGAGCTGATTGATCGGAGAAGTAAAATTCCCGCCGACATCGATCTTGGTGTTCTGTTCGACCAGAGCGCGGGCAATATTGTTTAAGCTAGGATTAGCAAAGCTTGCATCGAGGCTACCCGTGGAATTCAAACGCGCTAGACGAGACCGCGCTGTGCCGTTGTAGGTGGTGAACTGTCCTGCTGCGTAGTAAGTGCCATCACTGCGCAAGGTGAGAGCGCGAACGGTGCTATTGAATCCGGTTCCGCCCGCGGTGGTAAATGCGGTATCGAGCGCCGCGGTTGTGGCGTCGAGGCGTGCGATTCGATTGGCAGTTGTGCCATTATACCTGATGAACTGACCGCCAATGACGAGACAGCCGTGCCAGTCGGAGGCGCGATTGCCAGAACCGCATTTACAGTCAGACCGCTCGGACCGATGCCCGGATTAAAGGTCATATCGACCGCGCCATTTGCTCCAAGCTTCACGATGCGTGAACGCGTGACGGTGTTGAAGCTGTTGAAGCCGCCGCCGACGTAAACATTATCCGATGAATCGACCGCGACGGCGCTGACAGAATTGAAGTCGGGCCCGATGCCGGGATCGAATGTCCCATCGAGGGAGCCGTCGTTGTTTAGTCGCGCCACGCACGATTTTGCCGTGCCATCGATGGCGAAGAAATTTCCCGCGACGATCAGCTTACCGCTCGATTGCCTAACGAATGCTCGCACCGAACGCGAGGCGCCCGAGGTCGTGAGAAAACTCGAATCAAGCGAGCCGTCGGAATTCAGTCGCACCAGGTTGTAGTGTGATTGCCCATTGACCGAGCTGAATATGCCGCCCACCACAATCTTGCCATCGCTCTGCGGCGAGATCGCGTAGATCTGCGGCGAAAAATCGGTCACGCCTGTGGTGAGCGGGAGCGCCGGATCGTTACTGCCGTCAGTTTTGATCAGGACCAGATTGTTCCGGGTGTCCGCGCCGTAGGTGGAAAAATATCCGCCGACAAAATATTCATTGTCGCTGTTGCGTTTGGCGAAGGTGTAAACCTGCCCCGCCCGTTTCGTTCCGGTCGTGTCGAAACTCATGTCAGGCGAACCGGTGCCATCCATTCGGATGATTGCGCCGACAGGATTTCCATCGAACGAATAGAACGCGCCCCCGAGTAGGTAATTTCCATCCGGCTGCTGCGTGCACGCTTCGATGATCGCTCTTGCGTTGTAATCCCTAAAGATGTTGGTGGCGAAGCTGAAGTCGAGCGCGCCATTCACACCGAGACGCAGGATCGAATTTCGTCCGAAGCCGTTCCAAGCGGCAAACTAACCAAAGACCATGATCCGATCGTCGCTCTGCACGAAGAGTCCGTAGACGTTGTTCGGATCATCCGGTCCCGTGCCGCTGCTGAAACTCGCGTCGTAACTTCCATCCGTATTCACACGCACGATTCCGGGGACCGCGTTGCCATTGAAGTCGGTGAACGCGCCAACGACGATTACCTTGTCCGAACTCTGCTTCGCGACAACAGGCGCGAACGTCGTCGCGGTCGCACCAAAACCTGTGCCAGGATTGTAGC
>JALZAX010000142.1 GCA_030948055.1 Verrucomicrobiota bacterium
TGCCGACTGCGATGCCGGTGCCGCCGTTGACGAGCAGGTTCGGGAACGCTGCTGGAAAAACTCGCGGTTCGGTCCGCGTCTCGTCGTAGTTCGGGACGAAGTCGACCGTGTCCTTGTCCATGTCGACCATGAGCGCCGCGCCGAGATGCGTCATGCGCGCCTCGGTGTATCGCATTGCCGCCGGCGGGTCGCCTTCAACCGATCCAAAATTTCCCTGGCCGTTGACCAGCGTCTCGCGCATGGCCCACGGTTGGGCCATGTGCACGAGCGTCGGATAAATCACCGCTTCACCGTGCGGGTGATAGTTACCGCTCGTGTCACCGCAAATTTTCGCGCACTTACGATGCTGCCGATTCGGAAAGAGCGAGAGGTCATGCATCGCGTAAAGGATGCGACGCTGCGACGGCTTCAATCCATCACGCGCATCCGGCAACGCACGCGAGATGATGACCGACATCGAGTAGTCGAGGAACGACCTCGAAACTTCTTCGGCGACGTTGATCGGCTCTACTTTTTCGTTGGCGTTATACATCGAGATTTCGAACGTTCAGCGCGTTGTCTTCGATGTATTGGCGGCGCGGTTCGACGACGTCGCCCATTAATTTCGAAAACATCTGGTCGGCTTCGACGGCGTTGTCGTCGTTCAGATCGACTTTGAGAAGCTTGCGCTTCTCGGGATTCATCGTGGTCTCGAAAAGTTCCTTGGCATTCATTTCGCCGAGACCTTTGAAACGTTTAATCTGCACGCCCCGTCGGCCGATCTCTAAAATCTTTTGCAGAATCTCCGGAATGGAAAAGAGCGGATGCGAAGTCGCTTTATCGCCGTCGCCTTCAATCAGATCGAAAATCGGTTTATCGCTCGCCGCGTAGTGATCGACCTTCAGCCCTTTGCGCGCGAGCTCGTTCATGATTTTCTGAATCGAGGTTGATTCGTGCAGCTCAACGAGTTTACCGCGCCGCCGATTTCCGTTTGTCTTCGTCGCGGCCGGCGCGGCACCGAGCGGCAGCAACTCCTGCTGCGTTTCGTCTTCGAAGAGGTTCAGGTCGGTATTCTCCTGGTGAAAGTTCCGAACTTCTTTCTCGTCGTGGAAGTAATGAACGGTCTCATCGTTACCGTCGCGCACCTTCACCAGATACGTGGGCAGCTTGGCGGATTTCTTTTCGCGCTGGCCGAGGAAACTTTCGAAATCGCCCCCGTGACGGCGGATCGATTCGCTGAGCTTGGCGAGCTTCTCGAGTGACTCGAGAATGTCCTTCAACTGCGCGGTGCTCAGTTCCTTGCCGTCCGCGAGATTTTTCAAACGGACGTCCTCCAAGCCTAACGAGATCAAAATTCTGTTCAGCTGCACGTCATCATCGACGTATTCTTCGCGCTTTTTGCGTTTCACCTGATAAAGGGGCGGTTGTGCGATGAAAACTTTTCCGGCGCGAACCAATTCGGTCATTTGCCGATAGAAAAAAGTGAGGAGCAAAACGCGGATGTGCGAGCCGTCGACGTCGGCATCGGTCATGATAATAATGCGGCCGTAACGCAGTTTCGAGATATCGAAGGTCGTTTCGTCTTTGCTCTTCGGCATGCCCTCGATGTCTTCCTTCGGCTTTCCGATGCCGGTGCCGATTGCGGTGATCATCGATTGGATTTCGTTGTTCTTGAGGAACTGATCGATGCGCGCCTTCTCGACGTTGATGAGCTTGCCGCGAATGGGAAGAATCGCTTGATAACGGCGATCGCGTCCTTGTTTGGCGGAACCGCCGGCGGAATCGCCCTCTACAATATAGAGCTCGGTCAATTCCGGATCGCGCTCGGAGCAGTCGGCTAGTTTTCCTGGCAAACCGCCGCCCGTCAGCGCGCCTTTGCGAATTGTTTCGCGGGCTTTCCGCGCAGCCTCGCGCGCACGCGCGGCGGTGAGAACCTTGTCGAAAATTCGTCGCGCGACAGGCGGCGTCTGGTCGAAGAAGGTCATCAGACCCTCGTACACAGTCGAGTTTACGACGCCGTCGATCTCGGTGTTGACGAGTTTGACCTTGGTCTGCGATTCGAATCGCGGATTCGGCAGTTTGATGCTAAGAACGCAGATCAAACCTTCGCGCACGTCGTCACCGGAAATGGCGGGATCCTTGTCTTTCGTCAGGCCATTCGTCTTCGCGTATTGATTGACCGCTTTGGTCAGGGCGCTGCGGAAACCGGTCAGGTGCGTGCCGCCATCGGGATTCGGAATGGAGTTCGCGAAGCAGAGAATCTGATCGTTGTAACTGTCGTTATACTGCATGACGACATCGACAAAAACTTCATCGCGTTGACGCGAAAGGACGACGGGCTTCGGGTGAATGACCTGTTTGTTTTCGCCGAGCTGCTTAACGAATTCTTCGATGCCGTGTTTGTAGAGGAAGGTTTCCTTTTTTCCTGATTCGCTGCGTTCATCGACCAATGCGATTTCGAGGCCCGGATTTAGAAACGCGAGTTCGCGCAAACGGCTAGCCAGCCGCTCGAATTTGAATTCCGTCGTGATGGTGAAGATCGTGGGATCCGGCAGGAATGTGATGAGCGTACCCGTTGTCTTTTTGTTCTTCAGTTCGCCGATGACTTCGAGTTTCTGCGTGGTTTTGCCGCGCTCGAAACCCATGTGATAAACCTTCCCGTCGCGCGAGACTTCGACCTTGAACCAATCGGAAAGCGCATTGACGCATTTCGCACCGACGCCGTGCAGACCTCCCGAATATTTGTAAGCGCCCTGTCCGAATTTTCCGCCAGCGTGCAGATTCGTCAGGACCAACTCGACCGCCGGCATCTTCCATTTCGGATGCATATCAACCGGAATGCCGCGCCCGTTGTCCTTAATCGAGACCGATCCATCGACATGAACAGTGACGTCGATCTTGCTGCAATAACCGGCGAGATGTTCGTCGATGGAGTTGTCGAGCACTTCGAAAACGCAGTGATGCAACCCGCGTTCGTCCGGGTCGCCGATATACATTCCGGGACGTTTGCGAACCGCTTCGAGCCCCTCAAGTTTGTCGATTTGCGCGGCATCGTATTTTTGACTTTGGCTGATGCCGGTGGCGTCAGTTTGACGTTTGTGCTGGGCGAGATTTTCGTCGTCGGAAAGGGGCAGAGCGGCGGCTGGCATAAACTGCCGAAAAGATAGGCGGGAATGGCCACGGAAACAACGATTATCTCGCCGGCTCGATCCCTAAATATTGTGATCGGTCGGGGCGCCTGGCCCACTATCTGGTATTAATCGGGCTGCTACGTCGGTCCGTTCGGATCGACGGGCAAATCGGAAATTGAGTTCAGAATTTTGAAGCTGCGAGCATAGACTTTCTGGTAGTCGTCCGCGGTGGCGCTCACGTCAAAAATCAGCTGCTCCGCGTCGCTGTAATTGATGAAAGTAATGCTGCGCCGCTGGGCGTTTCCGAACAGTTTGTAACTGAAAATAAAACGGTAACTAGTCCAGCCGTTAATCGTGATCGGATTGGCGCGTTCTTCCTCCATTTGCACGTCGGCGGCGTCAGCCGGTAGCGAAGTGCGGGCGACGTTGCGATAGCTTGCCAGATTTTTTTCGTCGAACAGAGTGTGCGCGCTGGTCTGCGAACGCGCGAGCTTGGTCGCGGCGCCCTGCATGTCTTGGAAACGGAAGGCGGCTGCGTCGCTGCTCCCGTTGACCGACATCTTGTTGTCGATGCGAAACGTCAGTTGTTTGCGGCCATCGCGAAAATAGTAGCGCTTGAGGGCGGGGCCGTCGCTGGCGGCGTTGATCTCGTTAGGCGTGAAATCGAGCGTAGCATGCGCTGACGAAATTATTCCGAGAAAAATGGAAGCGAGGATTTTTTTCATTGGCCTAACGAGTCGTTAGAATCGCACCAGTGGTCCGCGATTGATGGAGACGGCGTCGAGACTGCCGGGCGGAGGGTTATCGACGAAATTCGAATCGAAATTCCACTTTCGGACGGGTGGAACGTAGGTTGCGCCAGTGTCCCACTCGCCGGTAGCGATGCCGCTGGTGAAGAGCTCGATCATCGAGCCAGTGTAAGTGAAGGTGTGGCCGCTCCAGTTTTCGAGGAAGCGCGGGAAGTTATTGAGTCCGCCGGAGTAACCGTAGGTCGCGCCGGTCGCAGGGTTCGTCCAACCCGAAGGAAGGAAGCCGGCCACGATGGCGGTATTGACGGTAGTATCGCTGGCGATGCGTGAGGAAAGAGCGGCGCTGGAATTGCCATCGACCCAACTGTTCGAAAGAATGGTCACGGCATCGGCGAAGACGGCGGAGGACACGCGGTTGCCGTTGGTGTTGTAATCGCCCTGGATGTAAACCGGGTTCTCACTCGCAAGAGTAAGCCCGCCCGCAGGAAGCTTGTCGCCGTTGACCAGACGAATCGCTTTAGGATCGCTCCCGTTCGAACGAACATCATCGATATAAAGGATGTTATTAAAGCCACTGGCCTTTTCCAACGTGTCTTTAACTTTCGAAATATCGAGTGAAGTAACATCAACGTTTTGATCTTCGCGCCGGTCGTAGATGGTTTGCTGAGTGAGCGCGCTGGTAATGGTGGTGATCTGGCTCGCCGTTAAGGCGGTGCCTTTAGCCACATTCGGCGTCACCGTGATAATCGGGACCGCATTTGTTCCGGCCACCCGAATGCGAATGCCAGCTTTGTTGTAGAGGCGGCGACTCGCGATCGTGGGAGGATCCGTAGACGCGGGCGCGCTGGTGATTTTTTGCGTAACCGGATCGATGTAGGTATCGGGCGGCTCGATGAGCTCACGCATCGCGTCGTTGTTGCGGCTGGCATCGGTTGTATTGATGAGAGTCGAGGCATCCTTACCGAGCGGCTCAATCCGCGCCACCTGATCGACTTGCTGAGCCTGCCCGCCGTTAGAGTAGGTCGGCGGAATCTCGCTATTGGCCTTGTAGCCACTCCAGGTGCTAGCTTGCGGCGGATCGACGTTATCTAGGTATCCGTTGTTAGCAGAATAGGAGAGATTGCCGCTGAAGGTCAGCGTGCCCGAGGAAGAGGAACTGACGTAAGCTTTGCTATTCGTATGGACCAGTCCACCGATCGTCATGGTGGCAGGACGAAACAATTCGAGATCGTCTTCGAAGAAGGCAGTGGCCTGAAAGAGCGGAACGACCGTGTAGTTATAGGCGCGTTTTACTCCATAGTTCACCGCGCGCTTACCAATAAAATTGCCCCCCAAAGTAACACTAGCTACGTAGCCAGTATTTGAGCCGACCCAACCTGGATAGTTATCGAGATTAATCCTAATTGCAGGCGGCGGAACGAGAGAGCTAAGAAGGCCTGCGGGCGCGCCGTACTGATCAGTGCCTTGCACGACTAACGGTTGTTTGTAGCTGAAGTTAGTAAAGGTAGGCGACGTGGCAGTTGCAAGAGCAAGCACAAGGTTAGCTACTGGACCGCTGTTGTTATCGATAGCTTTGGCGAGCACTCCGTAACCAAAGTCGAGCGCACCTTCCGATGCGCTCCGCAGAGCGGAGAAGTCGCGGCTCGAATCCGTTTGCCGGACAGTGAAGGTAGTGATGTTAGTGGCGATGCCGATCCCGACTGTGATCATGAAAATGATCAGCATGGTAACTACCAGGGCAGTGGCGTTTTCTTTGGAGCGAGCGGTTACTTTCATAACGACGGAATGTTTCTAGGTCGCAACATGGTATCGACGCGTAGAAAGGTGTTGAAATCGGAACGCTGCTGCGAGGCGAGGCGCTTGTTGAATTGCTGATCTTCTACCCGCATGGCGATGTTGAGAAACGGGATGCCGTTCTGCGTCACGAGAGAGAATGGCGCATTTTCCGGCACGCCGTTGACCGTGGTATTACCCAGGCCGCCGGTAAGAACGGTGTACATAGTCGGGTCGTTGTAGTTGCTTACCGTCTCTGCATCGCGGTAGAAGCGTAGTTCCGCTGGGCTACTGGAGCTCCCACCTGGAACGACGACGAAGGCCTTGCGGTGAACGATGTAAGCGGTCTGCTGTGTCTTAGGGCTCCAGGTAATAGCTGTTCCGGAACTAACGGTAGGACTGGTGTAGGTACCTAACGAGTTCTGTAAGGTAACTGTGATCATGCGGCCGTTAGGCGAAGCAGGAGCCGGTGTCGGAGTGGGCGCGGCCAAAGTGGAAGTAGGCGCGGTGCAAGACGAAACAAGCGCTCGCGTAACGCCGTCCATAATAACGACGTCATTTTTCTGCGGCACCGGCGGATTCGCCGTCGGATCAACGGAGTAGTATAAATTAAACGTCGTTGCAGTCGCGGCCAACCCGGAGCCCGGATTGCCCACGATGTAGGGACCGCCCACATACTTGTCGAAAATTATGCCAGCGGCCGGGCCTGATCCGGTGGCGACGGAGCCGTCCGCGTTGATCAAGGTTGGCGTCTTGTTGGCCTGATTTAGTTCCGCGAAAATGCGATCGAGTGCAGAGCGCGCGAGAATATTGGATGAATTGAGCGAGACGTTTTTCGCCAGCAGCGTGGTCGAATTCATCAACATCGAATAGGCCACTGCGCCTACGATCATGACGACCGCGATCGTCACCATCATTTGCACGAGGCTGTTACCGCGCGCGCGCATGCTTTGATTTCGTCTCATCGATCCGTTGCCCGAATGGTGGACATTTCGTAGTTCAAATTTCTCCCGTACATCGAATAGTCGAGATGGAAGGTGACCCGCCGTAGGTCGGCGTTCACTGGGTTTGCTTCCGCGACCACGATGCGCTTGAGCGTCCCGGTGATCGTGTTCGATCCATCACGGCTGGTGTAAATCGG
>JALZAX010000143.1 GCA_030948055.1 Verrucomicrobiota bacterium
ATCCCATTTTTGATCTGCAGCTTGGTCGTGTAGAGCGTGTTGACGTTCGGCTGCCCGCCCATGTCCAATCCGCTCTGGCGATCGACTAGCATTCCGCCGTTGCCATTCAGAGTGGCGTTCCCCTCGATCCTCAGGAAACCTGTGCTCTTCAGGGTTAAACTACCTCCGACGGTAAGGCTCGCGGTTTCACCCGTGCCGGTGCGCTCTCGAATTAGGATGTAGCCGTAGTTCGTCAGATTCCCATTCACCGTGGCGCTAGCAGGCGAGTCGAGGTACAGGCCAGAATCCGCGGTAGCATTGGTGAAGTCACCTGCAACGGTGAATGTGTTCGATCCACCGGTGCGATTTCCCATGTAGACTGCGCCTTGGAGATCGTTGGTGAAGTTGCCTGAGACATTCAATGAGCCGCCGTAGACGATATAGATGTCTCCCCGGTTCACCGCGAGATCCCGGAACGCGTCGAGTCCGGTATCCTGGTCGCGGATGTGGCCGTTCCCCTGCAAGTAAAGGCCGAATTCGTTTTCAATGACGTGCGCCCCTTTGAACTGAATGTTCGCCGGCGCGCTCGCTTCGCCGAAAGTGTAAAACTCATTGTCGTTCGTGCCGTGTAACACTCCTCCGTAGAAATTTGCCAGCGTGCCCAGATTGTATGTTGCACCTGGCTCAGCGTAGATGCCGTTCAAGCGGGGAAACTGAATCGGCATCTGAATGTTGGTCGTGCCGAGTACGGTCAACGTCTGGCTGCCGGTTCGGTAGCTGTCTATTGTGCCGTGATCGATTGTCAGGTTCGCGATCGTTAAATTGGTATCGAGAATTCCGCCGCTATTGGCATCGATAAAGACATTGTCCGCTGCTCCCGGCGGGCCCGCAGGGCTCCAGTTTTGCGGTGTGCTCCAGAGAAATCCATGCATCGGATCGGCGACGTTGAGCTGCCAGTGAACGTCGGCTGCATACGCTGTCGATCCGCCGGCGAGCGCGAGCACCAGTAAATGTGCTGCGAGCGAAGTACGAAATGATCTTGGTTGCGGAAGATTCATAAAAGGGGAGCGAGGCGTGTCTTTGGAGAATGCGAGAAACGGATAACGGAACGGCCAAATTGCTTCCGTCCCCAACGGAAATCCGGCTGGTATGCGCCCTCATGGCAGGACGACGACGCGGTAGAAGCGAACGAGATCCGCTGCGGCACTCGCGTCCGTCACTTGCCGTGCGGGATCTGCTGCTCCCGCGCTCAGGGTTGTGAGCCGGATCGGAAAAGCGAAATTCGGCGTCGCGCTCGCTTGGAGTTGGTAGCGCTTATCGCTCGCGGATGGGAACACGATGATGATGTCATTGCCTTGCCGGCGGATTTGCTTCACGCGCATGACGCTGTTCGCGTCGACGGGGTTCGTGCCGGCACGGAATTCGTCCACGTTCGTGACCCCATCGCCATCGCTATCGTCGTTCGGCTGGCCAGCGGTGGTGCCGCCGAAATAGAGCTGTTCGTAGTCGTCCGACATTCCGTCGGCGTCACTATCGGGAAGCACGGTGAAGTTGGTGCTGCTGGTCGCGTTGCCGTGGTTCGTCACGACCGTGATTGGTCCGGTGCCTGCAAGCACGGGAACGGTTGTGCTTAGTTGATTGTCCGAAACAACGGAGAAGGAAGACGCGGAGGTGCCATTGAACTTCACGTCCGTCGTCCCAAAGAATCCGCTGCCCAGGATCGTGACGGCGCTGGACGGGACGCCGTTTACCGGGATGCTTGTAATGACTGGCGGAATGGCGGCTTGGAATTGGCTTAGGGTGACGCTGTTCGTTCCAGAATAATCAACCCGGAACGAACCGGAGCCGTCGGTAGTCGGAACCTGGCCGCCACTCGGCACGTTGCTGAATTGGCCGGTGATCGGTCGATCGGAGGTGACGATAGCGAAAGCATCCGAGTTCTGAACGCTGCTCAACCCGTTAACGAATGTGACGGAGAGAGTGCCACCGAGCTTCACGCCGCTGCCGCCAGCCTGCGTTTGCTGCACGACTTGATCGTATTGAGTTCCCGGCGCAGTCCCGCCAATTTCGATTCGCAGCTCGGCCGGATCGAGCCACGTGATGTCGCCATTCAGCGTCAGCCTGCCCGGTGACGCGCCGGGAGCGAGGATGCCGCGGCCGACCAGATCGGCAAAAACGGTGCCGCGCGCGCCCCATTCCACCCCGGCGGCTTGATCGATCCGTTTCGCAGTCATGATGAAGGTCTCGAAGCCGGTGTTTCCCGTCATGGTGACGTGGCCGCTCCCCATCGTGAGGCTGCCGCCCACCTGCAAATCACCTACGCCGTCGAGAGTGAGATCGCCTGTGTTCGTCATCGCGCCGAGCACTTCCAACCTTGCTGGATGCCCGCTCACACCGCGTACGACGATCTTTCCGTCGTTCATCAAATCTTTTTCTACGCGCAGAAGCGCCTCGCCCGCGACGGCGGAGGTGTTGTTGTTAACGTAGATCGCTCCATAGCTTCCCGTGCCGTGGTTCACCAGGTTGGCCTTCACGATAATTTGTGCGTTCCCATACACTTCGAGATAACCGTCGCTATTATTCGTTAGGCTGGCGGGAACTGTGTAGACCGTCCGCGGTGGACTGAAAGAATCATAGACAAGAAAGTTGCCATTGTTGGTCAGACTGCCGGACGTGCTCTGGGGCGGCGCATCCTCGATTTGGTAATAGCCGTTGTTCACCGCCAGGTTCCGGAAGGCGTCGAGTCCACTATCCTGGTCGCGGATGTAAGCGTCGTCGCCTAACAGGTAGATCTCGCCGCGATTATCAATCACGTTTGCGCTCCGGAACTGGATCACACATGGTGTGCGGTTCGTGAGGTAATCGATGTCATCCACCTCGTAGCTGCCCGTTAGTTGTCCGTTTGAGAAGTTCGTCAGCGTCCCGAGGCTCATGGTGCTGCCGCCGTTTGTGTCGACATGCCCGCCGTCTCCGAAGCCGGGCGGAGTGGGCGGAGTGAGCGTAGTTGTGCCGGTGACGGTGAAGTTGTGGGGCGCGCCTTGCACCTGGGTGCCGACGGAAGATCGTCCCTGCAAGCTGAGGCTGCCGATTTCGACGTTGATGTCGACCGTCGGCCCTCCTGACGTGACCAGCACATTAGTACCGCTGCCGGGCACCGTCGCAGGCATCCAGTTGTTTGGATTGCTCCACAATCCCGGGCTGACGGTCGGCTGCCAACGGATGTCGTCAGCATTTGCCAACGCGCTGAACGCGAGCAACAGGGTAATGGAGAGAACCAATCGGCGGGCAAGAGCTAGGGCAAGATCCATATGTGGTCGCGCGATAAAGCGGGCTGTTTACCTGTCTATTGCGGGAATGCCGTCTGGAAACGGCCAATCTTTTCCGTGCGCGGCTTAAACGTTGAAGCGGAACTCGACCACGTCGCCGTCTTTCATCACGTATCCTTTTCCTTCGATCCGAAGCTTGCCGGCTTCGCGCGCTTTCCCCTGCGAACCTAACGAGACTACATCATCGAAGTGCACGACTTCCGCAGCGGTGAAGCCGCGTTCAAAATCGCCGTGAATCACACCCGCCGCTGCGGGAGCTTTTTCGCCAGTGGTCAAATAGGTGCGCAAGCCTAACGAGTGGTTGACCAGCGTTACAACTCTCTCGTCATGAAAACGCTGTTCGGATCTTCTTTGTAATTGGCAAAGGGCGCGCACGGGCGGAAGCCGAACTTCGCGTAAAGGCGGCGCGCTGGTTCGAAAAACGGCATCGCACCTGTTTCCAGACTGAGACGCCGATAATTCCGTTGCGTCGCGACATCGATGATGTGTTGAAGGAGCAGTGACGCGATACCACGTTGTTTCTGCGTCGCGGAGGTGCGCATCGATTTTATTTCGCCGTGTTGCTTGTCCAGCTCGTTGAGCGCACCACAACCAACCAGTTTGCCGTCTTCCCAAACCGTCCAGAACGTGATCTCGGGTTTGCGCAAACCGTCGAGATCGAGCGCGTGTTTACTCTCGGGCGGCGAGACCGATTTCATGTCGCGAATGTGGTCCTCGAGGAACTCGGCAATCTCCGGCCCGGACAAGTCATCGATGACGATCTTCATCGACCGGCGAATGAACTAGACGTTGAAACGAAACTCGACCACGTCGCCATCTTTCACGACGTATTCCTTACCTTCGATGCGCAGCTTGCCGGCTTCGCGCGCTTTGGCAGAAGAGCCTAACGAGACCAAATCGTCGTAATGCACCACCTCCGCAGCAATAAAGCCGCGCTCGAAGTCGGTGTGAATAACACCGGCGGCGGCTGGAGCTTTGTCGCCTTCGTGAATGGTCCAGGCGCGCGTTTCTTTTTCGCCCGTGGTCAAATAGGTGCGCAAGCCTAACAAGTGGTAGACCGCACGAATCAGCGCGCTCACTCCACTGCCGGAGACACCGAGGTCGCGCAAATATTCCTGCGCCTCTGTTTCGCTAAGATCGACCAGTTCACTTTCGATTTGCGCGCTGATTACGACCGCTTCGCTGCCGAAGTGACTCCTGGCGTATTCCTCCACCGCGCGGACATGCGGCGAATCCGTCTGAGCCAAATCGGATTCCGCGACATTACAGGCAAACAGCGTCGGCTTTGAAGTGAGCAAAAAGAACTCGCGCGAAATCAGGTTTTCTTCTTCACTAAGGGTGGCGGTGATCGCCGGTTTTCCTGAATCCAGATGCGGTAGCAGTTTTTCGATGACCGCGTTTTCTGCTTTTGCGGTTTTTGATCCGGCGCGCACTTCCTTCTGCAATCGATCAAACCGCTTCTGCAGAGAAGCGAGATCGGCCAGGACCAATTCGGTGTTGATCACCTCGATGTCGCGCACCGGATCGATCGAGCCACTGACATGATGGATGTCGCCGTTTTCGAAACAACGCACGACCTGCACGATCGCGTTCACTTCTCTAATGTGGCTGAGGAATTGATTGCCCAGTCCTTCGCCTGCGCTCGCACCTTTGACGAGACCAGCGATGTCCACAAATTCGATCGCTGCCGGGACAATCTTTTGCGAGTGCGACATTTTTGCGAGAACATCGAGCCGCGCGTCCGGCACCGTCACGACGCCGAGATTCGGGTCGATGGTGCAGAAGGGATAATTCGCAGCCTGCGCTTTGCGCGTGCGGGTAACAGCGTTGAAAAGAGTGGACTTACCGACATTCGGCAGACCCACGATGCCGGCGCTTAACATGCGGGACGAACGTCGGCGAAAAGTAAGCGCAGACTATTGAGCACGACGATCACCGTGCTCCCTTCGTGCGCAACGACGCCTAACGAAAGAGGAATTCCCCTAACGAGTGCTAGCAACGCCATCACAATCACGGTACCGAGCGCGATCGTGATGTTCTGCCCGATGATGCGTTTGGCACGTCGGCTTAATTCGTAGGCGATCACAAAATTCTCCAGGCGATCATTCATCAAAATAACTTCCGCCTGTTCCATCGCCGCATCGGAAGCGCGCGCGCCCATCGCCACACCCACATCGGCGGCGGCGAGGGACGGGGCGTCGTTCACGCCATCGCCGATCATGGCCACCTTGTCGCCGTGCGCTTTCAACTCCTGCACTGCTCGCACTTTTTCGTCCGGCGATAAGTGTGATTGCACCTGATCCACGCCTGCTTCCTGCGCGATCAGCTCCGCCGTAGCCGGACGATCGCCGGTTAACATCACCGTCCGTATTCCAGCTTTGCGCAATTGGCCCAACATCGTGCGTGCTTCACTGCGCAGTTGATCGCGTAAAAGGACACGGCCGCAGATTCCTGGACCGGCGACCCAGACTTCCGCGACATCGTGTTCTTCTGCGCGCGTCGCATTACAGTCGGCGCTCGGGATGGCCGCTTGCACGAAATCACGACTCCCCAGCGCGTAAAGCAATCCGCGATGACGCGCAGTGATTCCACGGCCGGAAGTGGATTCGATGCTCGCCATATCGAGGACAGCGGCGTCGCGCTGCGCGCAGATTTTTTCCAAGGCGCGAGAGAGAGGATGATTGGAAAGTCGCGCCAAGTTGTAAGCGGCGGTGATCAGATCGTTCTCGGGTCCGCCTAACGAGTCGATGCGCACCAAAGCCGGTGTGCCGTGTGTGAGCGTGCCGGTTTTATCCAAGGCGACCGTCTTCACATCGGCCAAAGTTTCGATGGCGGCGCCGCCGCGAAAAAGAACACCGCGCCGCGCGCCGCAAGCGATCGCAGAAAGAATGGCGGACGGAACACTGAGAACCAGCGCGCAGGGCGACATGACGACGAGCAAAGTCATCGAGCGATAAAATGCGCTCGCTTGAGTCGCATGCGTGAGAAACGGCGGCCATTTCAAAACCAGCCAGCCAACAAGGAAAAACGCCAGGCAGCTTAGAAGAACAAAATAGGTATAGCCGGTCCCGAAACGATCGCTGAAACGTTGCGACGGCGCTTTCAAATGCTGCGCCTGCTCGATCAGGTTTACGATTTTTTGCAGCGCACTTTCGCTGGCCGGCCTGACGACTTGTCCGTCGAGCACGCCCCACGCGTTTAACGTTCCGGCCAGGGCAATATCGCCTGGCTGTTTCGGCATCGGACGCGATTCGCCGGTGAGATTGGATTCGTCGCAGGCGCTCTCGCCGGCGATCACACGGATGTCGACCGGAATTTGTTCGCCCGCGCGCACGCGCAATTGCATTCCGCGCACCAGCGAATCGACGGGAAGTTCGCGTTCCTGTCCGTTCTCCAGGACGGTTGCGGTTTTTGGGGCGCCCCGAAGAAGCGCGCCGATTTCCTGTTGGGTGCGCGCGTT
>JALZAX010000144.1 GCA_030948055.1 Verrucomicrobiota bacterium
GCGAGCGATTGGATTCGGACTGCTTATTACGCTTGCGCAAATTTTCGTCGCGGTCGTGCTAATCGCTCCGCAAGGGGCCTGGCGCGATCGGTATCACACGCTCGTTCAGCACGACAGCTACTGGTTCGCCAACATTGTCGATCGCGGTTACGGCACGATTGTTCCGCCGATCGATCATAAATTGATGGAGGTGTCGAACGTGGCCTTTTTTCCGGCATATCCGGGAATCGCGAGCGTCTTGCACTCGTTAGGCTTGGAAACCTACGATGCGCTGCTCGTCACCGCGCAACTCGCGGCCTGGGGATTCTGGAGTTATTTCTTCCTGCTTTGCCAACGCTGGAATATTCCGACCATCCGGCAAATTTTTGGCGGCATCGCGATCGCGGCGCATCCGTCGGCGTTCTTTTTGATCGCCGGTTATTCGGAATCGCTCTTTCTCGCGATGCTGCTCGGCTTCGTTTATTGGAGCGGCGCGGAAGGTCGCGCCGCCAAAGTCATTGCCGCACTCCATGGCATGGTGATGTCGGCGACGCGCATCGTCGGGATTCCCTGTGCTGCGTTCCCGGTCGTGCGCGCAATTTTTGAAGGCGGTTGGAAACAACTGCGCGATGTGCGCAATTGGTTTCGGAATTATGGCGGCGCGGTCGCACTGATGTTTTCCGCGATGCTCGGCGCGATCGGTTTCTTCATTTATTGCCAGTTACGTTGGGGCGTCTGGAACCTCTACATGCAAACGCAAGAAGCCGGTTGGGCGATTTCCCCCGATTACCTCGCGGTCTTGAAACCGACCAGCTATCACTGGCTCATCCCGCCGCTGGACGATCCCACGCTCTGGAGCCAGATGACGATGACGGTTGGCGCGTTGCTCTTTCTCGTCGTCGCGCTTTGCGAATTTGTGCCGGCAGTCCGGCGCCGCACGCAGTGGCAATCGCGCGTCGGCCTGTATTTCGTCGCCTTCACCACATATTATATAGCGGTCAGTGGTGTCGCCTCGGTGGCGATGGAAAGCATGCTGCGCTACCAGTTTTGCGCGCATGTATTAATCGTGCTGGCGCTTTTGCACTTTTTGAAGCAACTTCGCCCGCCGCCGCTCCCGGCGCGGGCGCTTGGGATGGCGGTTGTCGCACTGATCTGTGCGGCTGGACTGAGCCTCCAAGGATGGTGGATTTGGAATTTCACCAGGGGCGGTTGGGTGGCTTAAGAAAAAATGAAAACGAATGTAGCGATTATCGGGGCAGGACCGGCTGGATTAACGGCTGCTTATCTGCTGTCTAAGAATAACGTAGACGTGACCGTGGTAGAGGCGGATCCAGTTTACGTCGGGGGCATCTCGCGCACCGCCACCTATAAAGGATTTCATTTCGACATCGGCGGGCATCGCTTCTTTTCGAAATCGAAAGAGGTCAATGATTTCTGGCAGGAAATTTTGCCTAACGACATGTTGGATCGTCCTCGTTCGTCACGCATTTTTTACGGCGGCAAATTTTTTGCGTATCCGCTGAAAGCTTTTGAAGCGCTGACCAAGCTCGGCGTGATCAAATCGACTCTCTGCGTTCTCTCCTGGATGAAGGCGCGACTTTTCCCTGTGCCCAACCCAACCAATTTCGAAGACTGGGTCAGCAATCAATTCGGCAAACGCCTCTTCAATACTTTCTTCAAAAGCTACACCGAAAAAGTGTGGGGGATGAGCTGCAAGGAAATTTCCGCGGACTGGGCGGCGCAACGAATCAAAGGCCTTTCGTTAGGCAGCGCGATCAAGAACGCGCTTCTGCCGCAAAAGAAACAACCGAAGAACAGCGACAAGGTTATCAAGACGCTGATCAATTCTTTCAAGTATCCGCGAAAGGGGCCCGGCATGATGTGGGAAGCGTGCGCAGAAAAAACCCAGGAGCTCGGCGGCAAGATCGAAATGGGCTGCAAGGTAATTGGATGCGAATACGACGAGGAAATTTCGACCTGGCACCTCCGTTACAAGGATCAGAACGGCGACGTGCACACGCTGGAAGCCGAGCACGTCATCTCGTCCTCGCCGATGCGCGAGTTGGTCAACGGTTTAAGGCCGGCGGTTTCCGATCGTGCGAAACGCGCCGCCGATAGTTTGAAGTATCGCGACTTTCTCACCGTGATGTTGATTCTGAAAAACCGCGACGCCTTCGCGGACAATTGGATCTACATCCATGATCCGAAAGTGCAGGTCGGCCGCATTCAAAACTTCCGCTCATGGTCGCCCGAGATGGTGCCCGATGCGGACAAGGCGTGTTACGGACTGGAATATTTTTGTTTCGAACACGACGGACTTTGGGAGTCGTCCGACGCCGATCTGATCAAGCTGGCCGAGAAAGAACTGCGGCAAATCGGTCTCGCGCACGAAGGCGATGTGCTCGATGGAACGGTCGTTCGTCAGAAAAAAGCCTATCCCGTTTACGATGACGATTACTCACGCCACGTCGCCACCGTGCGCGACGAACTGGATGCGCGTTATCCGAATTTGCATCTCGTCGGCCGCAACGGCATGCACAAATACAACAACCAGGATCACGCCATGATGACTGCGATGTTGTGCGTGGAAAATATTCTGGCCGACACCAAGCTTTATGACCTCTGGCAGGTCAACGGCGACGCCGAATACCACGAAGCTGGCGAAAGTGCAGTGGAAGAAACCGCGGGCAGTGCGCTGCGTTTAGTGCCGACGCGCGTTACTAGCACGCCGGAACTTGCCTCGGAGTTGTAGTTACTCTGGCAGGCCGTCCATCGGCACACAGGAGCAGAAGAGATTGCGATCGCCGTAGACGTTGTCGATGCGCGCGACGGCAGGCCAGAATTTGAAATCGCGTGTCCACTTTGCGGGAAAGGCGGCCCGTTCGCGGGAATAAGGCCGGTCCCATTTGTCCGCGGTTGTTTGTTGCGCGGTGTGCGGCGCGTTCTTGAGCAGGTTGTTTTGCTTGTCGGCCTGGCCAGAAACGACCTCTTGGATTTCGCCGTGAATGGAAATCATCGCTTCGCAAAAACGATCGAGTTCTTCCTTGGATTCACTTTCGGTCGGCTCGATCATCATCGTGCCCGCGACCGGAAAGGAAACCGTCGGCGCATGAAAGCCGTAATCCATCAGTCGCTTGGCCGCGTCTTCGACTTCAATCCCAGCGCTCTTAAACTGCCGCAGATCGACAATGCATTCGTGCGCGACCAGTCCATGTCGGCCCTTATAGAGAACCGGGAAAAATTGATCGAGCCGTTTCGCGATGTAGTTCGCGCTGAGGATCGCCGTCTTGGTTGCACTCGTTAGGCCATCGGGGCCCATCATGCGGATATACATCCAGGAAATGGTGAGAATGCTCGCGCTGCCATACGGCGCTTGCGAGATAGCGCGGACGGAATCGCTCCCGGGAAGAAACGGCGTGAGATGTTTCGCCACACCAATCGGTCCCATTCCCGGCCCGCCGCCGCCATGCGGAATGCAGAAAGTCTTGTGCAAATTCAGGTGGCAAACATCCGCGCCAATGTCCCCCGGCCGGCACAAACCACATTGCGCATTCATGTTCGCGCCATCCATGTAAACCTGGCCGCCGTGCGTGTGCACGATCTCGCAAATCTCGCGGATGGTCGTTTCGAAAACACCGTGGGTTGAAGGATAAGTCACCATCAACGCGCCGAGATCATTCTTGTGCTGATCCGCTTTGGCGCGCAGATCGGCCAGATCGATGTCGCCATCTTTTAAGGTCGCAATCGGCACGACTTTGAAACCGGCCATAACTGCGCTGGCAGGATTCGTTCCGTGCGCCGACATGGGGATGAGACAAATCTTGCGATGACCCTGGCCGCGCGACTCGTGATACTCGTGAATCGCGAGCAGCCCCGCGTATTCGCCCTGCGAGCCGGCGTTCGGTTGCAGCGAAACTGCGTCGAAGCCAGTGATCTCTGCCAGCCATCTTTCCAGCTGGTCGCACATTTCGCGGTAACCTCCCGACTGCTCGTTAGGCGCAAACGGATGCATCTTCGCGAATTCCGGCCACGAAATCGGAAACATTTCCGCGGTCGCATTCAGCTTCATCGTGCAGGAGCCGAGCGGATTCATGGAATGGCAAAGCGATAAGTCGCGCGACTCCAGCCGGCGCAGATAACGCAGCATCTCCGTCTCTGTATCGATGGTATTGAAAACCGGATGCGTCAGGAATTCCGAAGTGCGCGAAACAGATTGCGGGATGCGAAAAGCGGAGCCGTTACTTTGCTCGGCAAATTCGTGAGCGTGATCGCTGCGGAAAATCGAGAGCAAATCTTCCAGATCCCGTGCGGTCGTCGTTTCATCCACGGAAATTCCGACGGCGTGTTCGCCTAACGAACGCAGATTGCAGCCGGCTTTCTCCGCGCGTTTCAAGATGTCGGTGGTCGCGGCCTCGCCCAGCTCGACGCGGATGGTGTCGAAAAAATTATCCTGCGCGATTTTGAATCCCATTTTGCGCAGGCCACTGGCCAGCTTCGCAGCGCGCGCATGGACTCGCTCGGCGATCGCACGCAGGCCACGCGGTCCGTGATAAACCGCATACATCGACGCGATAACGGCGAGCAAAACTTGCGCGGTGCAGATGTTACTGGTCGCTTTGTCACGTCGGATGTGTTGTTCGCGCGTCTGCAATGCGAGGCGGTAGCCGGGTTTGCCTGCAGCGTCGTGCGAAACTCCGACGAGCCGCCCGGGCATGTGACGTTTGTATTGATTGCGCGTGGCAAAAAAGGCGGCATGCGGTCCGCCGAAACCAAGTGGAACGCCGAAACGTTGCGTGTTTCCGACCGCGACATCGGCGCCGAATTCGCCCGGCGGTTTCAGAAGCGTGAGCGCGAGAATATCTGCGGCGACGATGGCGAGCGCCCCCGCTTCATGCACTTGCCTAACGAATGGTTCGTAATCGCAGATCGCACCGTCACTCGCCGGATATTGCACGAGCGTGCCGAAGAACGACTTGTCGATTTTGAAGTCCGAAAAATTTCCGACGACAACTTCGAGCCCGAGCGGTTTCGCCCGCGTCCGCACGACGGCAATCGTTTGCGGATGGCAATTGTCCGCCACAAAAAATTTGGTGCTACCAGGAACAGCTGCATGACAAAGGGTCATCGCTTCCGCGGCCGAGGTCGCTTCGTCGAGCATCGAAGCATTCGAAATATCGAGCGCGGTCAGGTCGGTGATCATCGTCTGGAAATTGATCAACGCTTCCAGCCGGCCCTGTGCGATCTCCGCCTGATACGGAGTGTAGGCCGTGTACCAACCGGGATTCTCGAGAATATTTCGCTGAATCACTGGCGGCGTGATGCAATCGGAATAGCCCATGCCGATGTACGACCGCAGCACTTTATTTTTCTTTGAGAGCGCACGCAGCTCCGCCAGCGCTTCGGATTCGGATTTAGCGGCGGGCAGGTCTAACGAGTGGTCGAGCCGGATGTTTTTCGGGACGGTCGCATCGATTAATGCATCGATATTTTCAAACCCAACCGTCGTGAGCATCTCCGCGACGCCGGCCTCGTCAGGACCAATGTGCCGGCGCGCGAAAGAGTCGATTTCCATCCGTTGAGCCTACGAATCGAGGCTCAGGAATCAAACGTGTCGACGCCGTGACTTTTGAGGCGTTCGCGCAATTCGGCGAGGTGCTGATGATCGCGCGTTTCCACCGTGCAAATCACGTGCACTGCGGAAACATCGGAGCCGGCAAATTCGCGCTCATGCACGACTTGCTTGACGCTCGCCCCCGCCGCGGCAATCTGGCCGGCGAGATCGGCCAGGCCGCCCGGGCGGTCGCTAATCTTGGCAGTGAATCGGCAAAGACGGCCGTCGGCGACAAGGCCACGCTCGACCACGCGACTGAGGACGTTCGGATCAATGTTACCGCCGCACAAAAGCAGCACGACTTTTTTGCCGGCTAATTCCGGAAGTTGTCCGGAGAGACAAGCGGCGAGGGGAGTAGCGGCAGCTCCTTCGACGACGCCTTTTTCTAATTCGACTATGCGCAAAATCGAAACAGCGATTTGTTCTTCGCTCACCAGAATGCAGCGATCGACTAACGACTTCGCGACGTTAAATGCATTCGTGCCGACCTGCGGAATGGCCAGACCGTCGGCGAGGGTCGCTTTCATCGGAGTCCGCACCGGTTCACCGGCTTTGAGGGCGGCGGAAAAACTCGCGACGTTTTCCGCTTCTACCGCGATGATCTTGACGTTGGGCCGCAAAGTTTTTACCGCGAGCGCGACACCGGCGAGCAACCCGCCTCCTCCAACCGGACAGACGACCGCGTCCAAATCCGGGACTTGCTCGACAATTTCAATGCCCATCGTGCCCTGCCCTGCAATGATCGCCGGATCGTCGTAGCCATCGATGTAGGCGAGGCCGCGTTCCTTCGCCAATTCATGCGCGTGCGTTTTCGCTTCGCCGAAATCGTTCCCGAACATTTCGACAGTCGCGCCAAGTTTTTGGCAATTGCTGACTTTAATGAGCGGCGCGAATTTTGGCATCACGACCGTAGCCGGAATGCCTAACAACTTTCCTTGATAAGCGAGCGCCTGCGCATGATTGCCGGCGGAAGCTGCGATGACGCCTCGTTTTTGTTGTTCCTCGGGTAACTGCGCGAGCGCGTTGCGCGCGCCGCGTTCCTTGAAACTTCCGGTGCGCTGCAAGTTGTCGAGCTTGCAGAAAATCTGCATGCCGGTGAGATCGCTCAGCGGAATTGAGAGCGGAGTAGGCGAAGGATAAACGGCACCTTTGA
>JALZAX010000145.1 GCA_030948055.1 Verrucomicrobiota bacterium
CGCATGGGCGCGGGAACGAATTTGGCGCCGCGTGGCACGTGCATGTCGGCATCTGCATCGCCAACGATCGTGTGGCCAGAACCGTCCACGATCTTGCCGTAGATGGTCGAGAAATGATTACGCTCTTTCTCGATGATCTTGAACGCGCCGGTCTCGGTGATGTGTCCGGCGCGCCCGCTCGAAATCGGACTGGCGAGGACGAGCTGCCGGCCGCGAATCAGAAAGGCCATCTGCTGTTGCAGATCGATCTCGACCTGATAATCGGGCGCGGCCAGCGCGAGTGACGCACCGACCAGACAAAAGACGACTGCGAAGATCCCTTTTCGCGAAACCATGAGCACCCTTCGACGATTGAACTCGCCGCGAATTCAAAGGTCGCGCGCTTTTTTCTAAATCAGACGGCGATCGGAGCTTTGATTGCCGGATACGGATCGTAATTATCGAGAGTGAAATCTTCGAAACGGAAATCACGAATTTTTTTCACCGCGGGATTCAAACGCATTTGCGGGAGCGGACGGCACTCCCGACCCAATTGCTCGCGCGCCTGCTCGAGATGATTTTTGTAAAGATGCAGATCGCCAAAAGTGTGGACGAATTCACCACTCGTTAGGCCACAGACTTGCGCCACCATCATCGTGAGCAAGGCGTAGCTCGCGATGTTGAACGGAACGCCGAGAAACAGATCGGCGCTGCGTTGATAGAGCTGGCAGCTCAGTTCGCCGTCGCGCACATAGAATTGGAAAAGCACATGACACGGCGGTAACGCCATCGTTTCGATTTCAGCTGGATTCCACGCACTCACGATTAGACGGCGACTCATCGGATTGGTGCGGATTTGCTCGATGACTTTATCGATTTGATTGATGTGTTCGCCGTTCGCGCCGCGCCAATCATTCCATTGCGCGCCGTAAACCCGACCGAGATCGCCGTTCTCATCCGCCCATTCGTCCCAGATGGTGACGCCGTTTTCGTTCAGCGAGCGCACATTCGTGTCGCCGCGCAAAAACCAGAGCAGCTCGTGGATGATCGATCGCAGATGCAGCTTTTTCGTCGTCAGCAGCGGGAAATTCTCCCGCAGATCGAAACGTGCTTGCGCACCGAAAATTGAGAGCGTACCGACGCCGGTGCGATCACTGCGCGGTTTTCCTTTTTCCAAAACAAGCCGCAGCAGATCGTGATATTGCTTCATCGAAAAATCACGAAGTCGCGCCAGCGTCTTGGAGTGCGTGCGCTGCTGCGCCGCTTTGGATTTGTGCACGCACCCTTCCTACGAGGCAAAAGCGCCGCGGCAGCGGCGCACTCCAAAACGCTGTCGCGGATTTCTCACGTTGATTAAAATCGGAATCTTGACGCATGGGTTAAACCTTGAAATGCCGCATGAGTGTCGAACCGCGTAACCGCATCCTGATTATTGAGGACGAGCCGGACGTAGTCGACATGCTGACGCTCAATCTGCGCAAAGCGGAGAGCTTCACAATCACGACCGCATCCGATGGCGCGATGGGTTTGCGGAAAGCGCGCGAAGAAAATCCCGCGCTGATCATTCTCGATCTTATGCTGCCGAAAATGCCCGGGCTCGAAGTTTGCAAAGCCTTGAAGAGCGACGCGGCCACGAAACACATCCCGATTATCATGTTGACGGCAAAGGCGGAAGAGATCGATCGCATCGTCGGTTTGGAATTTGGCGCGGATGATTATGTGACCAAGCCTTTTAGTCCGCGCGAAATTGTTTTGCGGGTGAAAGCGATTTTGCGTCGCGGCAAAGGCGATGTGGTCGAAGAACCGCTGAGCGTCGGCGGCATCACGCTCGATCCGGCGCGGCATCATGTAGCGGTCAATGGCAAGGCGGTTCGCCTAACGAGTGTTGAATTCAAATTGCTCAGCATGCTCATGCTGCGCCGCGGACGAGTGCAGGCGCGGGATCGTTTGCTCAATGAAGTGTGGGGCTACGAAAGTTTGATCGACACGCGCACGGTAGACACGCATGTGCGACGGTTGCGCAAGAAACTCGGCAAAGCTGCGGACGCGATCGAGACGGTGCGTGGATTTGGTTATCGTTTGCGCGAAGGTTAAGCGATGAGCGCGTTGTTCATCGGCGTTGGAATTGCCCTGGTTTTGATTGTCGTTTGGCTCCGCGTACGACGGCGCTGGGTTGAGCCCTGGCACGAGCTCGACGAACTGGTGAACGCGATCGTGGTGAAGAAAGCGCCGCGGAAATTCCTCATGACCGCGAACGAACGCGCGAACACGCTCGGCCTCGCGCTGGAAAAACTCGCGGAGAAACAACGGGAACTCGAAGTGACCGCGACGCAGGGAACGAACAGTCTCCAAAGTATTCTCGGCGCACTGCCGGATGGCCTGGCGCTGGTCGATCATCAGCGCCGGATTCAGGTAATGAATCCGCAATTTCGTGAGCTTTTTGGTTTGCGCGAAGATGTATCTGGCATCGGTCTGTTGGAAATTGTGCGGGATGCGGTGGTCGAGCGGGCGGTGGCAAGCGCGATCGAACACGGCGAGTTGCGCACGGAACCGATGACGATCGCGCGCGGTCTCGAGTCAAAGCGAGAACTCGAAGTGACCGCCGTTCCATTCACCACCGGCAACAACGGCACGTATAACGCGGTCGTACTTTTTCGCGATATGACGCAGGTGCGGCAGGTTGAGGAAATGCGGCGCGATTTTGTCGCGAATGTTTCGCACGAACTGCGTACACCGCTTTCGATTTTCCGCGGTTATCTCGAGACGTTGCTCGACGATCCGCAGCAGCCGCGCGAAGAACTGGTGCGCATTCTCGAAGTGATGGATCGGCATGCCGACCGTCTCACGTTGCTGGTCGAAGATATTTTGAGTTTGGCGAAACTGGAATCGCCCGGGGCGCGTTTGGATCTGACGGAAATTTATCTGCCCGATTTTCTCGAAAGCATTTTGCGCGATTGGGAAAAACGCTTCGGCACGAAGCTGCTAACCGCTTCACTCGCTGCGCCGCAAGATTTGCCGATCATTTCCGCGGACGAACATCGTTTGCAGGAAGTCATCTACAACCTGCTCGATAACGCGGTGAAATATTCGCAACCGGAAGGAAAAATTCGACTGCGCGCAGAGCGCTTCGATGAATCGGTGCGCATTTCCGTTTCCGATGAGGGCGTGGGAATTCCGGCGCGCGATCTGCCCCGAGTCTTCGAACGTTTTTATCGCGCGGATAAAGCGCGCAGCCGACAACTTGGTGGCACCGGTCTCGGTCTTTCAATTGTGAAACACATCGCGCAACTGCACGGCGGCAGTGTGGAGGCGGAAAGCGAACCCGGGCGCGGAACGACCATCAGTGTTGTCCTTCCGCTGCGGCCGCCAAGCGAACTGGAAGAGGCGCGCGAGATCGCCCAGCCGCAATTTCATTTTTGATTTCTTCGAATGACAGAGGGCCAAAGATACGAGCAATAAGATGCGAACGCTTGTTGCTGGTAGTGCTTGTTTGATTTTCGCGTTGCATTCGCAGGCTTGGCCGTGGTCGAAGGATTTCGATCTACCTAAGTTGGCAAGAGAATGCCGCCCGGCGGTGTTGCTCGTCACAATTTCCAATTCTGGCGGTGGTACAATCGCAACTGGTACGGGGTTTCTCATTTCCGCGGACGGCTTCTTAGTTACTAATGCGCATGTCATAAGAGCCGGTACGAAAGCTGTCGCCAAGATGGAAGACGGTCGGGTGTTCCAAGTTCAAGGGGCTGTCGATTGGGACGCGAAGAACGATGTTGCCGTGCTGAGAGTGGACGGCAAAGAACTTCCTCATCTAAATCTTCAAAGACGTGTCTCATCCGAGGTCGGTGAGCGGATTGCGGTCGTCGGGAGTCCGCTCGGATTAGAAGGATCGATTTCGGACGGTATCGTTTCAGCGTTTCGTGAAGACGAGAATGGGCGGCGGTTGATTCAAATAACGGCTCCCATTTCGCAGGGATCGAGCGGTTCACCCGTGCTCAATGCTTCCGGCGAGGTCATTGGTGTAGCGACACTTTTATTGAGAGACGGACAATCGTTAAATTTCGCGGTCCCGGTAGATGCAGTGAAAGCGCTCTCGATCAAAAAATCGGTTGTTGCACTTAGCCGCGCCGCAGCGTCCCTTCGCGAAGGGAATGCTTTCGAGGATCCTGATTATAAAGCGGCTCGAAAAGCATACGAAGACCAAGATTGGCACACTCAGATAACGGCCTTGCTGAGGTTTGTGAGTCGCAACCCAACTAGTGCCCAGGGATATTCTGATCTTGGTTTTGCATACCTTCAGACGGATAAATACCCGGAGGTAATCGATGCGACAAAGAAGGCACTCGAGCTCGATCCAGGCGAACCCATGGATTGGTGCAACCTCGGATATGCTTATAAAAGCTTGCGACAATATTCCGCGGCAGTTTCTGCCTACAACGAGGCGGTTAGAATAGATCCTGACGGGTTTGTAGCGCGAAATGCGTGGGAAAATCTTATTGATATCTACGTCGCACTCGAACAGCGCGAGAACGCGAAGTTCGCTGCTGAGCAATGGAAAAGGCTAACGGGCAGTGACCTTAAGTACAAGGGAGAAAAAATGGTCAAACCCGGATTTTGAGAAGCGCGCATCCTTCGCTAACAATCTGAAGCGGCTAGAGAGGAGTCGCGTGTTCCGAACGAAGTTCTTTGATTACATCCCAGTGCGGATGGAGGCGAATAGCGACTGTCCCACTCGAATCCACCACGAAGATGATCTCGTATTCTGAACGCGTGATGTCGCAGGTTTCGTCGGAGTCATATGTCCAGGTTCGAAGTGTAGAAAGTGTGCGCTCGTGCCAAAGCCTTCCATCCTGAAATTCCGAGTATCCCACATCGTGGTAGATTACGAGCCAGGAACCGCGTGAATAAGGCTTTCCAATTTTGGCTTTGAGTCGCTGGGCAAAACTCGACCATGGCTTCGGATGGCGTTGTCCAATCAGATAAGAGTTAGTTCTGCGAGCCGACAACTCGCGAAAGAACGCCCCTCGCTTATAGCCAGTTGGCAGCACCTCAGTAACTTCGATCCGTCGGAAGGGATCATCACATGTGATGTAAGTTTGAAAGTCTGGTTCGTTGTGGCCCTCGATTTTCTGACCGTATTGCGGTGATTCGCGACCGTGAGACCGGAGTATCTCGCTCATATAGGCGAGCGTCAGCCACTCTAGGTCTTCCTTGTAGGTTCGCTCGTTAAACAATCTGGCACCGCCTACCTGCAATTTATAGCCATCGATGCGCCTACGTTCCTCTGAAATGTTTTTGATGTTCACGCTAGTAATCCATCGCTAGTTGCTGCCTTGTCGGAATTTCTCGGAACAGACAAGCGCAAATTATGATTCGGCCTTCATCGGGCGGGCAGAAAAAATTATTGGCTTTGGCTGAATACAATTCCGGCAAACTCCGAAGGACCTCCATCGATCTAAAGGCACATTCACCCCCAAGAGCCGCGCGAGACGGCCCAGCCGCAGCTTCATTTCTAACGTCGCTCGATCGTCAACATGTTATCCTGAGCCGCGCAGACGGCGAAGAATCTCACAACAACTATCGGTCGTCGCGCTTCGGAAACGTAATCAACACTATCATTGCGAGATCCTTCGGCGTGCTTCGCAAGCCTCAGGATGACAACGTTCCACGTCACACAATCGTCACACTAAAGTGGTTGTCCGAGTGTGACGGACGGCGGCATCGTTTCATCCCCGAATGGACGCTATTGCCGACCTCCCGCAGAGCTTCGCCGCGAAGCATCGCGCCAGTAAAAAGCGCGTTTCGACCGATCAAAGCATCAAGCTTTTTTTCGGGAGCAACGCGCTCGTCGCCATAGTCGTCCTCGCGCTCATCACGATTTTTCTTTTTCGCGAAGGCTTCGGTTTTTTCGGGCAAAACCTGACCAACATCCGGATCTATCGTCAGGCCGGGCTCGAGTACGTCGATATCATGCGCAAACAGGCCGACGCGCATGCGGCGCTTTCGCGCGGATTGAGTTTGTTGCGTTTGAAACAACTGCGCGCGTTTCAAGCCGCGAACGTTCCGCAAGAACAGATCGATCAATCACTCGCGCCGTTCGATCAATTCGCCACAGCTTTGAGTGATAGCGCTGAGCGGCTGAACGGACTTGTTTCTGATTACGGCGATCTTGCGTCGGGATTGAAAGCGCAGCTCGCGGCGCAGGCGGAACTGATCGATCGCTCAAACGCCGCTGTCCCGCGCGTGGCGGAAGCAGAGACCATCGCGAGATTGCGTCAGGCGACGCCGGCATATGAAAAAACGGCGGCGCAAATTCGGACGCAAGTCGAAAGCCTCTTAGCGGCCGCGCCCACGTTTTCGGACGCGGTGACGCAGAAAGTTTTCGAACAATGGAAGAAACATGCGCGTGAATATCTCGTCGGCCTAACGAGTGCTTTGAATGAACTGCGCGCGTGGTCGCCGGAAAAACCGGTGCGGTGGTATGAGGCGATCACTTCATTTCTTTTCGGGCGCGACTGGGTGACCGCCAGTTTCTGGCAGGACCGTTACGGGATCATTCCGCTCTTTGCCGGTTCGGTGATGGTTTCTGTTGTCGCTCTGGCGCTGGCCGTTCCGTTCGGGGTGGCCGCGGCGATTTATGTGAGCGAAGTCGCGTCGGTTCACGAGAAGCGGTTCATCAAACCATTTCTCGAATTCATTTCCGCCATTCCGTCGGTGGTGCTGGGATTTTTCGGCATCGCGGTGGTCGGGCAGGC
>JALZAX010000146.1 GCA_030948055.1 Verrucomicrobiota bacterium
GCCTTTTAGTCATCAGCATCATGTCGCGGGGCTGGGGATTGATTGCCGGTATTGTCACACGTCGGTCGAGCAATCTTCCTTTGCCGGCGTGCCGCCGACCGAGACTTGCATGACGTGTCACTCGCAGGTCTGGAAAGACGCGCCCGTCCTGCAACCGGTGCGTGACAGCTGGCAAACCGGCAGACCGATTAAGTGGACGCGCGTGCACGATTTGCCCGACTACGTTTACTTCAATCACAGCATTCACGTCGCCAAGGGAGTGGGTTGCGCGACCTGTCATGGCCAGGTGAACGAGATGCCGCTCACCTGGAAAACGAAACAGCTCTACATGCGGTGGTGTCTGGATTGTCACCGGCAGCCGGAGAATTACTTGCGGCCAACGAATGCTGTGGTCGACATGAAATACAATCCTCCGGTCAACCAGCGCGCCTACGGCCAGCAACTCGTTAGGCAAAACAACGTTCATACCGCGGGCCTGACCGATTGCTACACATGTCATCGCTAAGACATTTCGACGAGTTTCCGCTCGGCTCTGATAACTGGCCTGACGAGCTAAGCCGGCGACGATTTCTGAAATTGATGGGCGCCTCGATCGCGCTGGCCGGAGTTGCAGGGTGCACGCGGCAGCCTGCGGAACGAATTGTGCCTTACTTGCGGCAACCGGAAGAGATCGTTCCCGGCAAGCCACTGTTCTACGCCACAGCACTTACTTTGGCCGGTTACGCGCGCGGCGTGCTGGTGGAAACACATGAAGGCCGACCGACCAAGATTGAGGGTAATCCGCAACATCCCGCAAGTCTTGGCGCAAGCGATGTGTTCATGCAGGCGGAACTGCTCGCACTCTATGATCCGGAGCGTTCCCAGGCGGTCTTGCACGATGGTCAAATCAGCACGTGGGATCGGTTTCTCGGCGAACTGACAACGGCCGCCGAGGCTTGGAAAAGAAATGGGGGCACGGGACTGCATTTGCTGACACGGCACGAGACCTCGCTAACTTTTCTGGATCAAGTTACACGGCTGCTCGCGAAATATCCCGGCGCGAAATGGCATCAGTACGAACCGCTCGGCACAAACGCGCTGCCAGCCAATTGTCATTTCGACAAGGCAGAAGTGATTCTTTCGTTAGGCGCAGATTTCCTGGCGAGCGGGCCATTGAGCTTGAGGTATGCTCGCGAGTTTGCGGTGGCACGCAGGCCTAACGATGTGATGAATCGGCTTTACGCCGTCGAATCTACGCCGACGCTGACCGGCTCAATGGCCGATCACCGGATAATCCTCCGGCCCGATGAGCTAGAACAGTTCGCGCGCGATCTTCAGTCCGGGGCAGGCTCACCGGCGGCGCGAGCAATCGCGGCCGATCTGCGCGCGCACGCTGGCCGCAGTCTTGTTGTCGCTGGCGAGTTTGAATCGGCGGCGGTTCACGATGCGGCGCGGCAATTGAACGAGACGCTTGGTAACGTAGGCGCGACTGTAGATTACATTCCGTCGCCTTCGACAGTCGCCGGCGATCTGCGCGAACTGGTTGCCGATATCGAATCAGGCGCAGTCGACACTCTTGTGATCGTCGGTGGAAATCCAGTTTACGATGCGCCGGCAGATTTCGAGTTTGCCAAATTGCTTCCGAAAGTCGCGCGGTCGATGCACATCGGGCTGTTTCACAACGAAACGGCGGAGATCTGTCGCTGGCATGCTCCGGAAGCACACTCGCTGGAGAGCTGGAGCGATGCGTTCGCGTTTGACGGGACGCCAACAATCATGCAGCCAATGATCGAGCCGCTCTTTGGCGGGAAGTCGCGGCATGAATTGCTCGCTGCGTTGCTGGAGGAGGCGCCCAGCAGCAGCTACGAGATCGTCCGCGCCTTTTGGCGGGACAAACACGGCGGAGCGGACTTCGAGCAAGGCTGGCGCAAAGCGTTGCATGACGGCCTCTTTTCGGCCGCTGCCGCAAGCGCCGTACCCGCGCCCGCCCTGGCGCAGCAACTAGAGCCCGCTCGTTCCGGGGGTTTGCATCTCTTGATTCGGCCGGGCGCGCGTCTTCTCGACGGCTGCTACGCGAACAACGCTTGGCTGCAAGAGCTGCCCGATCCGTTGACTAAGATCGTTTGGGACAACTCAGCACTCGTTAGTCCGCCGACAGCCAATCGGCTGAAGCTGGAGAACGGCGATGTCGTGAATCTGAAATTTCGCGGCCGCTCAGTCCGCGCGCCGATCTGGATTCTGCCGGGACAGGTGGATGACTGCGTGACAGTGACTCTCGGCTACGGGAGAACGCGCGCCGGAAGCGTCGGTAATGGCGTTGGTTTTAATGCTTATGCGCTCCGCGTATCCGACGCGCTGTGGGGCGGCGCTGGATTGGAAATCGAAAAGACAGGCGAGCATCACGATCTCGTCACCACGCAGCATCATTGGAATATGGAAGGTCGTGAGGAGATTCGCGTTGGGACGCTCGCGGATTTTAAAGAACGACCGCTCGAGATTGCGAAACCGGCGGAGCCGCCGCCGCGCGAAGAGGAGACGCTTTACCCAAACGTCGTCTACCAAGGCCACGCCTGGGGCATGGCGATTGATCTCAACAGCTGCATCGGTTGCGGCGTCTGCACCATCGCCTGCCAGGCGGAGAACAACATCCCGGTCGTTGGGAAAGAGCAGGTAGCGATGAACCGCGACATGCATTGGATCCGCGTCGATCGCTATTTCGACGGCGAAACCACGAATCCGCGCATGCTCCATCAGCCGGTTCCGTGCATGCATTGCGAGAACGCGCCGTGTGAACTGGTTTGCCCGGTCGCCGCCACCGTGCACAGCAGCGAAGGCCTCAACCAGATGGTTTACAATCGCTGCATCGGGACGCGCTACTGCTCGAACAACTGCCCCTACAAAGTGCGGCGCTTCAATTTCCTCGAATACGATGCGAACCGGTTCGAGCAGCCAGCCACGCGTAAACTTATGCGCAATCCGAACGTGAGCGTGCGCAGCCGCGGGGTAATGGAGAAATGCACTTATTGCATCCAACGCATCAACGCGGTCAAGATTGAGAGCGAAAAAGCGAATCGCGCGATCCGGGACGGCGAGATTATGCCGGCATGCGCGCAGGCGTGTCCGGTCGAAGCGATCACCTTTGGCGACCTGAACGACGCGAACAGTCGCGTGGCCAAATTGAAAGCGTCACCATTGAACTATGGGTTACTCGCCGAATTGAATACGCGCCCACGCACCACTTATCTGGCGAAACTACGCAACCCGAACCCGGAGCTGGAACATACATGAGCGGGCCCGTCGAAACGCCAGTTGTCGCCTCAGGTTACGACAACGCGTCGGTCACGAAAAAGATTACCGACGTCGTCCTAACTCGCCCGATGCACAACGGCTGGATCTTCGGGTTCGCGTTCGCGTTTCTGCTTTTGATGATGTTTCTCTTCTGCATCGCCTGGCTCTTCCTGAAAGGTGTAGGTATTTGGGGCATCAACATTCCGGTCGCGTGGGGTTTCGCGATCACGAACTTCGTCTGGTGGATCGGGATCGGTCACGCGGGCACGTTCATCTCCGCGATCTTGCTTTTGCTGCATCAGGAGTGGCGCACGTCGATCAATCGCTTCGCCGAAGCGATGACGCTTTTCGCCGTCGCCTGCGCGGGAACATTTCCGCTGCTGCATCTGGGACGGCCGTGGGTTTTCTACTGGCTTCTGCCGTATCCCGACACGATGGGACTTTGGCCGCAATGGCGCAGCGCGCTCGTTTGGGACGTATTCGCGGTCAGCACTTATCTGCTCGTCTCGCTCATTTTTTGGTACATCGGCCTCGTGCCGGATGTGGCGACCATGCGTGATCGGGCGAAGAGCAAACCAGTTGAGCTCATCTACGGAGTTCTCGCCCTCGGCTGGCGCGGCTCGGCGCGTCATTGGAAACGCTTTCACATGTTGTATCTGCTCCTCGCGGGGCTGGCCACGCCGCTCGTTCTCTCCGTCCACAGTGTGGTCTCACTCGACTTCGCGATTGCGCTGGTCCCTGGCTGGCACTCCACCATATTCCCGCCCTACTTCGTGGCGGGAGCAATTTTCTCCGGTTTTGCCATGGTGCTGACGCTCGCGATTCCGATCCGCAAGTTTTACCACCTCGAGGACTTCGTGACGATGCGCCATCTGGAAAACGCCGCCAAGGTCATGCTCGTGACTGGGTTGATGGTTGGTCACGGCTACATCACGGAAGGATTCATGGCGTGGTACAGCGACGATAAGTTCGAGATTTACCTGACATTGAATCGGATGTTCGGGCCGTACGCGCCTGCCTATTGGCTGCTCATCTTATGCAATGTGCTCGTTACGCAGGCGCTCTGGTTCAAACGCGTCCGCACCAACGTGACTCTGCTCTTTATAATCTCGTTGCTCGTCAACGTCGGGATGTGGACTGAACGCTACGTCATCGTTATCACGAGTTTGCACCGGGATTTTCTGCCATCGTCATGGGAAATTTTTCACGGGACCCGTTGGGATTGGATGACCTTGATCGGCTCCTTCGGCCTGTTTTCGACGCTGCTGTTTCTTTTCCTGCGCATTCTTCCGGCGATTTCGATCAGCGAGATGCGCGATCTCGTTCATAAGAAAAAGGAGGCTGCAGAGTGAGCGACAATCTCTACGGTATCATGGCGGAATTCGCGGAGCCGGAGCAGCTCTTGCGCGCAGCGCGCGCGGCTTACAAGGCAGGCTATCGCAAGATGGACGCATACAGTCCGTATGCGATTGAAGGCGTGGCGGAGGCGATCGGGTTTCACAAGACACGAGTGCCGTTCATCGTTTTACTTGGCGGAATTTGTGGCGCCCTTACCGCGTACGGAATGCAGTGGTACTCGGCGGTTGTCGATTATCGGCTCAATGTAGGCGGACGTCCGCCGCACAGCTGGCCTGCGTTCGTGCCGATCACGTTCGAGCTGACCGTGCTCTTTGCGGCGATTGCCGGCCTCGTCGGCATGCTCGCTTTAAACGGGTTGCCGAGGCCGTACCATCCTGTCTTCAACGTGCCAGAGTTCAAGCTCGCCAGCCAGACGCGTTTCTTCCTTTGCATTGAAGCGGACGATCACGTCTTCCAAGTAAAGGAAGTGCGCGAGTTCCTACTTTCGCTCGCGCCGGTCACGATCACGGAGGTGGAGCAGTGAAACGGGTCATTGTTCTGCTTGCTGCTGGCTTGATGATCACCGGTTGCCGCAAAGGCATGGTCGACCAGCAGCACCTAAAGCCGCTCGCTGAGGAAAACTTCTTCGCCGACGGCCGAGGTTCGCGCGTCCCGCCGCCGCACACAGTGGCGCGGGGACAACTCCATGCGGACGAGCAATTCTACACTGGCAAAATTGGCGAGAAGTTGGCGGCGACCCTGCCGATGTCTGTCACGCGCGAACTCCTAAGTCGCGGCCAGCAGCGCTTCGACATTTACTGCGCGGTCTGTCACGGTCGCAGCGGCGACGGCAATGGCATGATTGTCCAACGCGGTTTTCCGCAACCGCCTTCGTTGCACGAGCAACGCCTGCTCGGCGCGCCCGTCGGCCATTTCTTCGACGTAATGACGAACGGCTACGGGGTAATGTACTCATACGCGTCGCGTGTTTCGCCCGAAGATCGCTGGGCGATCGCGGCCTACATCCGCGCGCTGCAATTGAGCCAGCATGCCACGCCGGCCGATGCCGATGCCGCCGGCCGGGAACAATTACAGGCCGCTCAGCCATGAACGACACCGCGCTCACATCGCAGTTCGATCGCTGGAAAACGCGCGCTCTCGTCATCGGTGTGATCGCTGCGGTTATCTCCTTGATTGGCGCGTTCTTCAATCACACGCAGTTCTTTCGATCCTATTTGTTCGCGTGGCTTTTCTGGAGCGGCCTGGCGTTTGGCGCGCTCGTCATCGTTATGATGCAGTTCTTGACCGGCGGAAAATGGGGCCTCGCTGTGTCCGGCCTGGCAACCGCCGCGTTTCGCACGCTCCCATTGATGGCGCTGCTCTTTCTGCCGGTGCTGTTTGGTCTGCACGATATCTACAGCTGGTCGAACGGCGTCCGAGGCGAAGCACCAGGTTATCACCACAAGGCGCAATATCTGAACGTGACGTTCTTCACCGCCCGCTCGGTGTTTTACTTTGTGATCTTGATAATAATCGCTGTGCTTTTGCGACGCTGGTCGTCGGCGCAAGCAGATGCGAAGCACGTCCCGCCACGAGTGAGCGCGCTCTCCGCCGCCGGCCTGATCGTTTATGTGCTCTGCATGAACTTCGCGTCCACCGATTGGGTGATGTCGCTGACCCCCGAATGGTACTCCACCATCTTCGTCGAAGTTTTCGCGGTGGGACAATTTCTCTCCGCCTTGGCATTGATGACTGCGCTGCTGTGCACATTCGCAGACAGTTCCGCGTTAGCTGGCAAGATTCCGGCAAAAGCGTTTCAGGATCTCGGCAGCATGTTGCTCGCCTTCGTCATCTTCTGGACCTACGTTTCGTTTTCGCAATTCCTCATCATCTGGTCGGGCAATCTGCCGAAAGAGATTTCCTGGTATTTGGAGCGCAGCCGCGGCGGCTGGCAATGGCTCGCAGTCGCACTCGTCGCCCTTCAATTTGCGCTCCCGTTTTTCCTCCTCCTCTCGCGCGCTCGCAAGCGCAATCCGCGCGCGCTCGCGCGCATCTGCCTCCTCATTCTCGCGGCTAACGTGCTCAATAATTTCTGGCTGACCGCGCCG
>JALZAX010000147.1 GCA_030948055.1 Verrucomicrobiota bacterium
TTTACGGATTCCGCTAGCAGTTTTGTGATGGCCTCTCGTTAGGCTGTAGATGACCGAATCACGCACGCTGCAATTCGAGAGCGCTCGGGCTCTGGAAACGCTTTACGCCGGTGACCTCAAGTTACTCAAAAATCTTGAGGACTCGTTAGGCGTGAAAGTGACGACGCGCGAAGGTTGGGTAAAAATGGAAGGCGAACCGGAAAAACTGGATCGTGCCCAGCGCGTTTTCGATCAGCTCGAACAGGCGCGCAAAAACGGCGTGGACATCGGCAAACACGAATTCACTTACGCGCTCGATTCCGCCACCGGCGCGCGCGCCGATAATCTGGGCGAAGTCACCGACGTTAAGATCGTCACTTCAACGCGCAAAGCGCCCATCGTTCCGCGCACGCTCGGGCAGCGCAACTACGTCGAGGCCATCTTAAAACACGACATTGTTTTCGGAATTGGTCCTGCGGGAACGGGTAAAACTTATCTCGCCGTGGCCATGGCAGTCGCGGCGCTGAAGAAGGAACAGGTCGGTCGAATTGTTCTTACCCGACCAGCCGTCGAAGCGGGCGAAGCACTGGGATTTTTGCCGGGCGATTTGCAGGAAAAAATTACGCCTTACCTTCGGCCGCTTTACGACTCGCTGCGTGACATGCTCGAGCCGGAAGAGATCGAGCGAAACATGGCGCGACAAGTCATCGAAGTGGCGCCACTCGCCTATATGCGCGGCCGGACACTCGGCAATGCCTTCGTCATTCTCGATGAAGCGCAAAACACCACCATGGAGCAGATGTTCATGTTGCTCACTCGCATCGGACCGAAATCGAAGTGTGTCGTGACCGGCGACGTTACGCAGATCGATTTGCCGTCAAACAAGCGTTCCGGTCTGGTGGAGGCGTTGCAGGCGCTGAAGACCGTCCCTGGAATTGCGACCGTTTATTTTAATGAACGCGACGTAGTTAGGCACGAACTCGTCCGCGCCATCATTAACGCCTATCAGCAGCACCGCTCCCCGGCGGCCACGGCTTTACGCAAATAAGATGTTCCGATTTTTCCGACGCAGTACGCTGGTAAAGCGCGGACTTTCTTCCGGCAAGACTCGCCGTCGCCGCAGCCAGATAGAATTGCTTCACCGGATGGAGTTTTCGCTCTACGCCAAGACCCTTGTCTTTGCCGGTTTTGTTGTGGGACTCGCGCTTCTTGTTTTTAACGGCCAGCAATCCGAGCCGACGAAAACTTTTGTAGTCGCGTTACTCTTTTTCGCCGCCGCCGTCATCCAGCTTTGGATTAATCAGCCGAAAACTTTCGTCCGCACATCGCGGTTGCTTTTGCTGTTTGGGACCGTGCTCATCCAGTTAGCGGTGACGAAGCTGGTTCTCATTCTCTGCGCCAGCAATACTTTCTCGGGTTTGCGTCCCGACAGCGCAGCCCTAATCGCGCCATATGCATTCGCGCCCATGGTGCTGAGTGTATTGCTCGGTCGGAATCACGGGTTGTACGCAGCAATTTTCGTAAGTCTTTGGACGCGACTGCTTTTCGGAAACTTCGATTCCCCTCTTTTGGCGTGCGCTTTGGTCAGCGGCTTCACCGCCGTTTATCTGACGTTACAAGTGCGGCGTCGCAGTCGATTGATCCGCGCCGGTTTTGGTGTTGGTCTCGCGCTTTGGTTGTTATCGGTCACCTTCGGGCTCATCGGCCCGATCGATCTTTTCACTCCGCGCGCCAACGATTGGCAAATGCTCGGCCTGCAAAGCGCTTATGCCATCGGCAATGGCATCGTCACCGCCACGATCGTCGGCGGCATTTTACCGATCATCGAACATCTCTTCCGCATCACGACCGACATCTCGTGGCTTGAGGTCTCGGATCTCAATCATCCGCTTTTGCGCCGGATGACGATCGAAGCGCCTGGCACGTATCATCACAGTCTCGTTGTGGCAAACCTGGCGGAAGCCGCCGCGGAAGCGATCGGCGCCAATGGAACGCTCTGCCGCGTTTGTTCTTATTTTCACGACGTCGGCAAATTGGTGAAGCCCGATTACTTCACCGAGAACATGAACTTCGAGCGCAACCCGCACGACGATCTGGCGCCGACCATGAGCGCACTCATCATCATCGCGCATGTCAAAGAAGGGGTGGATCTTGCGCTGAAACATCAGCTGAATCGCCAGATCACCGATATCATCCAGCAACATCACGGCACTTCGCTCGTTTATTATTTCTACAAGCGCGCCATGCAGCAGCAGGAAGACGCGCGCGCCGGGGGCAAGATCATGAACATGCGGGAAGGCGACATCCCGGAAGTGAGTGAAGAAATTTTCCGTTACCCCGGTCCGAAACCGCAAACGAAAGAAAGCGCCATCATCAGTCTGGCCGATATGGTCGAAAGCGCGTCGCGTAGTTTGGAAAAACCCACGCCGCAGAAAATCGAACAATTGGTGAACGATCTTATTGCGCAACGCATCGCCGATCATCAGCTCGACGAATGCGACCTAACTCTCGCGGAATTAAACATTATCGCGGAACGCTTCCGTTTCACGCTCATGACCATGCTGCACACGCGCATCGCTTATCCAAAGCAGGACACAAAAACGACCATGATTCGAACGGATAATCTGCGTCCCGACGTGATGGCTGCGACGAAGAAGCCGGCAACCGCGCCACCGATTTCCGCGGCCTAACGAGTGAAAGGCAACGCGCGCGAACGATTGCAAAGCTGGCGCGCGCAGACGGCGATCGTGCTCGGCTCCGGACTGAATTCGCTCGCCGAAGAAGTCGCTTTTGAGCAGCGCATTTCTTATGGAGAATTCTCCGAACTGCCGCCCTCAAGAGTTGTTGGTCACGTCGGACAATTTGCCCTCGCGTCCGTAAACGATGAGCCAATCATCTACGCGCAAGGCCGCGCGCATCTCTACGAAGGGCACTCTGCCCAGGCGGTTACAGCTGGCGTCCGATTATTAGCCGACTGCGGAATCAAGCGAATCGTCCTGACGAATGCCGCCGGAACCGCGAACCCAGCTTTTCATCCTGGCCGATGGATGATGATCCGAGATCATTTGAATCTAACCGGCACTTCACCGCTCGTCGGTTCCGGGCAATTCGTTGATATGTCCGCGGTCTACTCGCCGGAGATCCGCGTCTGTTTCATGCGTGTCGCGAATGAAGCGAAGATCAACTTGCACGAAGGCGTTTATGCAGGATTGCTCGGGCCCCAGTACGAAACGCCTTCGGAGGTTCGCATGCTACGCACTCTCGGCGCGGATGCCATCGGCATGTCAACCGTTCTCGAAGCAATTCAAGCGCGCGCGCTCGGACTCGAGGTGATCGGATTTTCCTGCCTAACGAATTGGGCAGCGGGGATCGGGGAGGACGAACTCAGTCACCACGAAGTTCTGGCCGTCGGTAAAAATGCGGCGGCCGAATTCTCGCGCCTTCTTTCGGCCGCGCTTTAGGAAATCGGCTCGTTCAGCGGTCCACGTGCGCGCGGCTCGCGATCTTTCGTCGTGGCGGTGCTCGGTCTTGTCACGAACGGTCCACCTTCCAACGGCGCGGCCGAGGTGAACGCCACATCCGGCATGTCGCTCGGCAAACCTTGTAACGGAAATTCCTTTCGCAGCGGAAAGTAGGGATAACCTTCCCACATCAGGATGCGACGCAGATCAGGGTGATTGTTAAAGCGCAATCCCATCATGTCGTAAATCTCGCGCTCGTGCCAATTCGCCGTTGGCCAGATGTCGGAAACGGTATCCACAGTTGGATCGTCTTCCGACACGCGCAGCTTTAAACGCAGATGAACTGCGAGCGTCATCGAATAGAGTTCGTACACAATTTCGAAGCGCGGTTCTTCACCGAAGTTGTCGATGCTGGTGATGTCTAACAAGTAGTCGAACGACAATTCATCACGGCAAAATTTCGCCACTTCACGAAGATTTTCTCGTGCGATTCGAAAAGTCGTCTCGCCGCGAAATTCCGTTTTCTCCTCGATCTTATCGCCGAAGAGTTTGCCTAACGAGACCAGAAGTTCCGGGCCGGTCATGGCATGGCGTCCACGTATTCTTTGATCAATTCGCGCTTTTGTTCGCGCAGGAATGGCTCGGCGGAAATCTTCTCCTGCAACTTCATCAGGCCTTCGAGCAACGCTTCGGGCCGCGGCGGACAACCTGAAACGTAAACATCCACCGGCAGCAGCTGATCGATTCCCTGCAGGACGGCGTAGGAGCGATACATCCCGCCCGTCGATGCGCATGCGCCCATGGCGATGACCCATTTCGGTTCCGGCATCTGGTCGTAGATTCGTTTCACGGCTAGGGCCATTTTGTAAGTCACCGTACCGGCGACGATCATCACGTCGCATTGCCGCGGCGAGAATCGCATCACTTCCGCGCCGAATCGTGAAATGTCGAAACGCGAAGCGGCCGTCGCCATTAATTCAATCGCGCAACAGGCCAATCCCATCGGCATCGGCCAGAGCGAATTCTTGCGCATCCAGTTCATCGCCGCGTCCACGCGGGTGAAAATGACGTTGCCCTCGATTTTCGAATCGTAGGCCGCTGGACGAATTTCCGGCATGGCGAATACTATGAGCGCTCGGCCTCGCCGCAACCACCCGAATGACGCGCACACACCTCGACCAGCTCGAAAACCAGAGCATCTACATTTTTCGCGAGGCCTTTCATTCCTTCAAAAATATCGCGATGCCCTGGTCGATGGGGAAGGACTCGAACGTTCTCATCTGGCTTTCGCTGAAATCATTTTTCGGGCGTGTGCCGTTTCCGGTTTTGCACATCGATACGACATATGAATTTCCCGAGATGCTCGAGTTCCGAGAGTGGGCGACTAAACATTATAAGCTGAACTTAATGGTGAAGATCAACGAAGCGGCGCGCGCGCGCGGCGTCGGCTACGAAACGCACGATCCGGTCACGGTAACGCACGAACTGAAGACGGTGGCGCTGCAACAAGTGCTCACCGAGCACAAGTTCGACGCGCTCATCACCGGGATCCGTCGAGACGAAGATCCAACGCGTGCGAAAGAGCGTTACTTCTCGCCGCGCAACGCGCAGTTCGAATGGTCCTACAAAGATCAGCCGCCGGAATTCTGGGGACAATTCGCCAGCACGGCGGCGCCCGGCGAACACGTCCGCGTGCAACCGTTGCTCGATTGGACAGAAGCGGACATCTGGCGCTACATCCAGCGGGAAAAAATTCCGATTCCGCAAATGTATTTCGCGCGCAACGGCGAACGCTACCGCTCGTTAGGCTGCCAACCGATCACGAAGCCGGTCAAGAGCAACGCTGCGACGATCGAAGAAATTATCGCGGAATTGGATGCGACGAAAACGAGCGAACGCGCCGGCCGCGCGCAAGATCATCACGAACGAAACGCGATGCAGAAACTCAGAGCGAAGGGTTTCATGTGAGCGACGAATCGCCGCGGCTCAAAGTTGTCTTCGTTGGTCATGTCGACCATGGAAAATCGACGTTGATCGGTCGCATCCTGCACGACACCGATTCGCTGCCGGAAGGAAAGATCGCCGCGATTCACCAGGCCTGCGCAGCGGAAGGAATGGAATTCGAATATGCCTTTTTGCTCGACGCCCTGCTCGAGGAGCAATCGCAGAACATCACGATCGACACGACGCAAATTCCATTTCGTACCGCGCGCCGGCAATACGTGATCATCGACGCGCCGGGTCACAAAGAATTTCTCAAAAACATGATCACTGGCGCGTCGAGTGCGGATGCGGCCGTGCTTGTGGTCGCGGCCAATGAAGGTGTGCGCGAGCAAAGCCGGCGTCACGCCTACCTGCTCAACCTGCTTGGCATTCGTCAGATCATCGTGGTCGTGAACAAAATGGATCTGGTGAACGATTCCGAAAAAATCTTCCGCGAAATTGAAAAGGAATATCGCGAATTTTTGAACTCGTTAGGCTTGAGCGTTCGGCGGTTCATTCCTGCGTCCGCGCGAACTGGCCAGAATGTCTCTGCGCTGCTTGAAGCTCTCGACGAGTTGGAAGCACCGGACGTTCCGACGAATCAACCGCTGCGTTTTTGTGTGCAGGATGTTTATCGCTTCGATGAACGGCGAATCATCGCGGGTCGCATTGAGAGTGGAACATTGAGAGCAGGGGCCGAATTGGTTTTTTCTCCGGCGAACAAACTCTCTTTCGTCGCGAGCATTGAAGGTTCGCAGCGAGAAGAAGCGGTCGTCGGCGACTCGATTGGCATTACTTTGCGCGAGCAAATTTTCGTCGAGCGCGGCTACGTCGCGTCGCATGAGAAAGATCGACCAATCGAGACGAACCGTTTTCGCGCCGACATTTTCTGGCTCGCGGAAACGCCGTTGCGCAAAGAGGAACAATACTCGCTGCGCCTCGCCACGCAGGAAGTGAAGTGTCAGGTGGTGGCGATCGAGCAGGTGATGGATTCTTCCACGCTAACTGTTTCGCCTAACGAGACCAACGAAGTGCTGCGCAATCAGGTCGGTCGCCTCACGCTGCAAACACGCGGTCCACTGGTGATCGATAATCACGATCGCGTTCCGAGTCTCGGTCGATTCGTGCTGGTGAAAGACGGCCGGATTTGCGGCGGCGGAATTACTTTCGGCGGCACCTATACCGAGCGTTCCGCGGTGAAGAGCAAAAACATTTCGTGGACCGAAGGAAA
>JALZAX010000148.1 GCA_030948055.1 Verrucomicrobiota bacterium
TCGGCGTTAACGGCGCTGGAGTAACGGACACAATTTCCGTTGCCATGAGCATCCTGCTCGGAGACGTGAATGCTACGCGACTGGTCGATGGTAACGACGTATCCGCCGTGCAGGGCCAGACGCGTCAGACGCTCGACGAAAATAACTTCAGAATGGATGTGAACCTGACCGGCTTAATCGACGGTAGCGATGTTACACTTACGCAAAACCACACCCGCAGTTCGCTCAAACAAGCGCGTGTGAGATCCAGCGCGATAAAATGGCTAAAGAACTGATCATATTCCCTGTCGTCCTGCTTCTGTCTCTTTCCGCCTGCGAGAAATCGGCGGAGAAACCGACTGCATCCAATCCAACCTTACCGGCGGCGGCATCTAACTCCCCTAAACTGGAAGCGTGTAATTTGATCACCAAGGAGGAGGTGGCAGCTATTCAAGGAGCTACCATTCTTGATGCCCAAAGCAGCGAGAACCATGACGGCTATTATTTGGTCTCGCTCTGTTACTACAGTTCGCAGGAGCCGAATATGTCGGTCAGTTTCGCTGTCACTCAGCCGGAGCCGACGGATCCGAAATCTAATCCCGTCGATTATTGGAAGACGACCTTCGGGCGTTTCAGCGGGAAGCAAGGCGCGGACGATGAGGCGAAGGAAAAAGCCGAAACCGAAAAACAAGGCGCAAACAAAAAAGAAGAAGAAGAGGAGCGAGTTAGTCCACCCGAAAGGATCGAAGGGATAGGCCAGGAAGCCTTCTGGGCTGGTAACCGTTTTGGCGGAGCGCTTTACGTTCTGGAGAAGAACTTCATTCTGCGAATCAGTGTCGGCGGCGGCGATAATGCTCAGACTAAGATCGAGAAATCAAAAGCGCTCGCCGGCAAGGCCATCAGCCGCTTGTGATCCGATTTTGCCAAAGACCAGTAGTCGTTTCGTGCTTCGCATGACGGGAATGTAATTTTCCAAGTCTTGCGTCTTTAATCGCGTTTTCGCCTCTGAACTAACTTTGCTTGGCCCGGACACGGTAAAGAACTCCCACTCCCTGCAGCTACCTATGCGATCATGGGTAATGGCGTTTGCGGCGTGCAGCCAACTCTGGCGCAATCCTGGAAGCAACACGGATCAGGCGGTCCTAACCTCCCCGTTACGCTGCCGTTGACCGGGCCGTTTGGCATTGAATGCCGCACTGGTCCGATCGCGGGCAATCATCAGGTGATCATAACTCTACTCGGCGCTCCTTCCTCTATCACTGATGTTAAGGTTACGCCCGGCCAGGGTGGCACCGCCAGCGTGGCCAACTCGTCCGTGGCCGGCAACCAGGTTACAGTCAACCTAACGAATGTAAGCGACGCGCAGCTACTGACGATAGACCTCCTGGGCGTAACCATAGGAGCTAGCGCGGGCGACGTTATCGTTCCGATGGGTGTCCTCTTAGGGGACGTGAATGCTACTACTTTGGTCGACGACAACGACGTTTCTGTGGTTCAGGGGAGCACACGGCAGACACTCGATAACAATACCTTCCGCCGTGATGTGAACACCACGGGATTAATCGACGGGAATGACGTAGCCCTCACGCAAGGTAATACGCGTAATGGCATTTCGCCCTAACTCAGTCAAAGCGCCGAGCCCTTAAGGTACAATCACGATCGCCGAGCTGCGTTCCAACCGCAGTCTCGCGCGTGACATCGTTCACTTTCGAGCGATGATGTGCGCTGTTTGCGGATGAAACGTTACCTGCCCTTTATACTGATCGTTTTCGTCGCCGCCGCCGCGCTCACCAGCGGATTCTTGGTTTACCGCGCTAAACGCGCCGAGCTAACTCGCGTTTTAGCTGACGACAAGAGTGAGGACAAAGCCTCTACGACTCGAGAATCCTCTCACATGCGCGGAGATGGAAGCGCTCGCGTTACCCTGGAGGAATTCGGCGATTTTCAATGTCCGCCCTGCGCAACGGTCGCGGCAACCCTGTTGCGTATCGAACATGATTACGGTGGGAAGTTACGCGTAATCTTTCGCGAATTTCCCCTCCCCATGCATGTTCACGCGCAGGAAGCAGCCTGCGCCGCGGAAGCTGCCGGGTTACAAGGCCGCTTCTGGGAAATGCATGATCTCCTCTACCGCAATCAATCCACTTGGACGGCAGCTGCTAAGATTGAGGACATCTTCAAAAAGTATGCGTTCACTCTTGGCTTGGACGTCGAGCGATTCCTCCGGGATAGCGCCAGCGAACAGGTCAGGGAACGCGTCGCGACCGATCATGCGCAGGGCGAAGCGCGCGGGGTGACCGCTACACCCACGCTGTTTATTAACGGTCACAATATTCCGCCAGCATCATTAAACGAAGCGGGACTTCGCGGGGCGATCGATGCCGCGCTTGAAGGCAAGCCTATATCCCCACCCACTGCTACGCCGACCACTACGCCGACCAAATGAACCGCGCGCATACTATTCTCTACGGCACGGCCGCTCTTCTTGCTCTCGTCGGGATCGCACTCGCCACTTATCTGACCGCGTTGCATTTTTCCGGCGCGGTCATCGTTTGCGCGTCGCCGGCCGATTGCTCGCAGGTTCTACACAGTCCCTACGCGACCTTTCACGGTGTGCCACTGGCTGCGCTCGGAGCCCTGTCTTATTTCGTCGCATTTAGCTGCGCGACTCTGGCGGCGTTTGGCTACCGTCGCGCCCACGATATTCTTGCCCTCACTGTCGCGGTGATGTTTGGGACTGAGCTTTGGCTCCTTTATGTGCAGGCGTATGTGCTGCACGCTTTCTGCGAATATTGCCTGATCTCCGCGGCTTTGATCTTTCTTTTGGCCGGAATCGTCGTCGCCACTCCCCGCCGAGCCTAGGACAGCGGTTGTCCGCCGCTTCTGCTAGATTGCGCGGGTGCAGCTCGAGCTCGAACTTCAACCTAATCGCGGACCCTCTCTGCTGCTTGCTACTTCGCCCGAAGCGGCCTGGCAGGGCGGCGTTGCACAGTGGTTCGCGGCGGTTGGCGCGCAGGCGTGGCAGGCGGAGCGTCCAGTTGTCGTAGTCGTCCCAACCCGCGGTCACGCCCACGCGTTGAAGGCGCGACTCGTGGCTACGAAACAATCCGCGCTTGGTCTGCAATTCGTGACGCCGCCGTATCTGCGCGCGCTTCTGTGGGCAGACGCGGAATCGCCCTTGCCGCAACGTGAGCATCTCCGCTTGCTCCTTGCGCACGCCGCGGAAGAACAACTCGACGGAGCTTCTATTACCGATGCGGAACGCCTCGCCGCCATCTCCGTCCGTCGCACGCCGGATCATCTTCTGCGGCTACTCGATCAATTAGACGCCGCCGGCTGCGACTTTGAGGAGGTTGATTTGCCTGCGTTCCGACCACTCGTTAGGCGTTTCCGCGAACACCTTTCGCACTCGAAGTTCATTACTTTCGCGGACGCAGACCGCGCGGCCTTCGCGCGTGCCAAACAGCATGCACCTTTGTTCAGCGATTTATTGATCACTGGTTTTCACGGCGCGCATTGGCCGCTCTGGCATCTACTGCGTGCGGCGGTCCAAGCCGCCGGGAAGAGCACAATCATTCTGCAAAATCCGCGCACTGACGCGACCGATCTCGATGCGGCGTGGGTGGGTTCGTGGGAGGAAATCTTTGGTGAAGCGAAATTAACTGAAGGCGATGACGAAATGTCCGCGACCGCGCGAGAGACGCTTTTCCTCGCCGGGCTGGATAGCCGCGAACAAGCGGAAGCGATCACCGCGGCGACCCACCAGTTTCTCGCCGGCGAAAATTGCACGCGCCTCGGAATTATTTTTCCCGCGTCGGGCGCGCTCCCGCGCCTGGTCGCATCGATGCTTACGGACCAAGGCATCGCGCACTACGATGCGATGGGCCAGATGGTGCCCGGTGTTTTTGAAAGCGCGGACTTCTGGGCCTGGATGGAATTGCAACGCACGCAACGCCTGCACGCACTCCTTCGTTTCCTGACGACACTGGAAAGCGAGCACCCGCTCTTCGCCGAAATCTCGCGCGCCGAAATTGAGAACGGCCTGCACAAAGCTCTGGGCGATCTCGCGATTGATGATCTCGCTCTTCTCCGCGCAGCCTGTCGGCAACGCGAGGGTAAAGGCGATCTCATTTCTTCTGCTCTCGACTCGGTCCAATTTCTTCCGGACCGTGCAAGCTTCGCCGAATTTCTGAGCGCAACTTCGCAAGCATTCGTTAGGCTGAAGTGGCCGGAACGCTGGCAGGAGATCGAGAAGCGGACCGCATGGGCCGCGACCGTGCGCGGAAGTCTTTCGCGCACGCTCTATCTGAAATGGCTCAGCGAAGTTGCCAATAGTTTTCGCGTGACGCGCGACGTGCTCGGCCAGCATCCGTATGCGCGCGTGCAAATTCTCACGCCTGCGCAGGCGGAGGATCAATCGTGGTCGCATCTCATTCTTGTTGGGCTCAACGAGACGGCCTGGCCCGCTGCCAATCGCGGCGATTTTCTTCCCGCCGCCCAGATCGACTCCTTCAATCGTAGCGTGCAAAAAATAAACCGCGCGGCGACGCGGCGCGGTCGCCAGGGCGAAGGACACGTCACAGTGCGTGAAGGAAAAACATTGCTCCTCGGCGCCGCGCAACAACGCCAGCTCGCGCTTGCGCAATTCGCGGGCTTGCTGGAGTCGGCGCGTCATGGGGTAGCGCTGAGCGCAAGCGTAGTGCAGGAAGCGACGCCGGAACGCGTTTCCAATCCGAGCGAGTTTTTCAGCCGCGTCTTTCACGAAGTTCGCGGGGTCCCGCTCTCGCAAGCGACCATGCTCGCCTTGCGTGCAACAACCCGCCGCTGGTTACACGATTCGAAATTAAAAAAGCCGCGAGAAATTTCAGAAAACCCGGGTATCGCGCAGACGCGCGTTGCCTACGAGGCGCGTCGCAAAATTGAATCTTCGGGCGAATACGATTTCGCGCTGCGCGAACCGCCTAACGAGACCAAGCCGCTGAGTGTGAGCGACGCGGAAGCGATTCTGAAATCGCCCGCGCTTATCTGGATGGAGCGTTATCTCGGCGTCGAAGGCGCGGAAGACTCGACCTACGCCTGGAACGCGACGGTCGGAAAATGGACGCACGAATGGCTGGCCGCTATTTTCGGTCGAACGGAAGATTTTATTCCTTTTCCGGCATCCGCCGAAATCGTCCCGCGCATTCTCGCCGCCGCGGAAAGAAAATGCGCGGAGGTGCGCGAACTTTGCCGGCAGACTGGCGCAATCGTGCCCGATTGGTGGGATTCCGGTTGGGAAAACGCACTCTGTCTTGCGCAAACTCTCGGTCGCATCCTCGGCATGATCGAGAATTGGAAATGGGCCGCGCCGGAATGGCGACTCGAAGCGCAACCGATCGCGCTGGGCCGCGATCGTAGTTTGCTCCTGCACGGGCGCGCCGACCTCTTGTTAGGCAAAACCGCGCCGCCGTCAGGCAGTCTCGCCTGCACCGACCTTTGGATCATCGATTTCAAAACCGGTAGCAAAAAATCTGTTGCACCAAAAATCCGCAAGAAGGGCGATCCCCGCGCGCCGCGGGTTCTGAAAATGGTGATAAAAGGCGAAGCGATGCAGCTCGCGCTTTACACCCTCGCCGCTAGACAACTCGGCGCGCAACGCGTGGACTCGAGTATTCTCTCGCCCGTCGTAAACAAACCCGAACCGCAACTTCACGATGAAGATTTCGCGGATTGCCACGACGCATTCCGTGAACTGGCCCGCATGCAGGCCACGGGAATTTTCGGCATGAAAGGCTCGCTGCGCGGCGCGTATAATTTCACGAAAGATTATCCGATCGCGACCTTAGCGATCGATCCCGAGATAATCGACGAGCGTTGGGAACTCACTCATCCGGATCTCGCTGCCGAGGAGGAGGGCTGGTCGTGAGTCCGAGTGATCAAACGGCGCGCGATCGTTTTGCGCAAACGCTCGACCGCAATTTCTCCGTCGTGGCGGCGGCTGGTTCCGGCAAGACCCGGGCGGTGACCGATCGCATCGCGCAACTCGCGCAGGCGCCGAAGGCCTTGGACGCGTTGCCGCGTCTTGTCGTACTCACTTTCGCCAACCGCGCCGCGGACGAAATGCAGCAGCGCGCCCGAGAACAAATTCAACGAGCGAAAGTAGGCCCGGATATTCTGACGGCGTTTAACCGCGCCTGGTTCGGGACCATTCACGCCTTCTGTCTCAAGCTCCTCAACGACTACGGCCATTACCTCGGCCTGCCCGCGCCGCTCGAATTAATTACGGACGACGACGACCTCTGGAATGAATTCGTCCAGCAGCAAACCCGCGTCGGTCGAGCGCTCTCTGCGGAGAATCGTGAACTGCTCCTGCGACTCGCTTCCATGCGACACATCATGGAGTTGGGACGCAAGGCCGGCTCGGCCTTACTCCATCCCGGCGAACCGTGTTCGTGTCCCGAGATTGATCTGGGCGAAGTTTACCGAACCGCGATGGCCGCGAAAAAAAGTGACACGATCGGAAATTCCATCGCGCAACTTCAAGCTTGGGAAGATGGCTATCGTAACGGAAACGGATTCCTCCGCTGGCCGGTCTGCTCCACCAAGGCCCAGAGCATCGATGAAATCTGGGAGCGCGCGTTTATTCCGTTACGCCGTTGGGTAAACCAAACCGCCATCTGCGT
>JALZAX010000149.1 GCA_030948055.1 Verrucomicrobiota bacterium
CACCGGTGATGGCGGTATCTGCGCCCGGTGTCGGAATCGATCCGCGCACGCCCCAGAAACGAATCAACGTCGGCCCGGTGGGCGGTTTCGTTTCCTCCGGTTTGGCGGCGGTCGCGCCCGCGCCGTTTGTGCATTTTTCCAAAACGCGCAACAACTCCGCCGGCTCGATCGGCTTAACCAGATAGTCGTCCGCGCCCGCGGCGAAGGCGCTGTCGCGATCGTTGGCGAAGCCGCTCACGCTCGTCAGAACCACGCGCGTGTGATTCAGATCTTTTTGTTCGCGAATCGCGCTGCAGACTTTGAAGCCGTTTCTTTTCGGAGTGCGCAAGGCGCAGAGCACCGCGGCCGGTTGATGTTTCAGTGCGAGCTCAATACCGGCTTCGCCATTATCCGCTTCGAAAACCCGCCAGCCGTGCCCGGTGAGCGATTGCGAAATGAGCGCGCGCGTCAGCGCGTCGTTGTCGATCAGGACGAGCTCTTTCAAGACGCCACTTTCGGTAGACGAATCCAGAAACGATTCCCACCGGCGGCGACCGGCTCGCAGCCAATTTCACCGCCGCCGCTTTCCACGATCAAGCGACAGAAATGCAGTCGCAAAGTCGATGGTTGCGCAGCCGCTGACGACATCTCGGGTTTGGCAAACATATCCGCGCAAGCATCGGACGGAACCGGTGCGCCGCTGTCTTCGACGGAAATGGCGATCGCTTGCTTACTATCTTCCGTGCGAAAGGAAATCGCACCGCCGGGCGGAGTTCGATCAATCGCATTCTCAAAAAGATTTGCGATGACGCGCTCAAGATGGTTTTGGCCTAACGAGACCTTGATTCCGCCAACCGTTGCAGGCTGCGACAACCGAACCTTCTTCTCGCTGCACAGCGGCGTGATTATCGCCACCGCCCGATCAATCGCGCCTTGCACGTCCGCTTTTGCCTGGGCGCCGTTTTGCCCAAAAAACCCGTTTAATTCATCCGCGAAAACATTTAGCACTTTATGAATGAGCGCTTGTTGTTCTTCGGCCGCGCGCGAGGCCAGCCCGAGGAGCAGTTGTCCTTTAGGTGTAGTCGTTTCGATTTCGAGGAGGCGGAGCGAAGTGATGACGTTGCCGAGCGCGGCCGTCATATCTTCAGCCACGCAATGCAGGAGAATTTCTTTCTTCTGAATTTCCGAATTGAGCCGCTGATGCGCGATAATCGTTTCGCGCGCTTTTTGCAGAACCGCTTTTTTTGCTGCGAAGGCTTCGCCGAGTCTCTCGAGCAGCAGAACCGGCTGGCCATCCAGCGTGAGCGCGGTTGCCTCCAGTTCGACGTTTTCTCCCTGCTTATCCTGTTCGATCCAGGGTCCCGAACCCGTGCGAGTTTCGCCGCCGGCGCGCCAACATTCGTTCGCATCAATCAAAAAATTTTCCAGGAACGGCGAGACGCCGGAGTCTAACGAGTCCTTGCCCGAGGCAACTTTCGGCCAGAGTTCTTTCAACCACAGGGGCGCTCCGCCGATCGCGCGCAATGCGCCGGATTTATCGCGCACAAAAAGCGCGTAGCCGAGCGCCTGAAGAACCGAATTCGCGGAAGAGTCGTTCGTTGGCATCTCAAGCGCGGATGGCGCGATTCCGGGGAGCGCACGCTTGCAGCGTGCTGGTCTCCGCATTCTGCGGAGACGAACTTTTGAGAGCGCCGGTGATTCCCGTTTGGATAGATGTCAGCAAAGTTCGTGATCGCAGAATGCGATCACCAGCACGCTGCAAGCGTGCGCTCCCCGGAGTTCTCGTCGCGCGCATCGTTGGTTAGGCGGCAGCCATCATGCGGGCGAGATAGGTGAACGCTTCTTCCACGCCCGCGCCCTCTTTCGCGCTTGTCTTAATTATTTTCCAACCACGACTCGTTAGACCATTGATCTCGCTATCGTTCACTTCCCACTGCGGCGCGAGATCCGCTTTGTTCAACGCCAAAATGAATGGTGCATTCGGAATCGTTTCTGCCACGCGCGTTTGAATTTCGAGAATTTGTTCAAACGTGACGCGGCGGGTCCCATCGGCCACGAGCAGATATCCGCTCGTCCCGCGCAGGTACGATGTCTGCAGCCGTTGAAAATCATCGTCGCCCGCCAGATCCCAGATCATGAGTGTCACGTCGTTGCCGTCCAGTTGGACAGTCTTCTTGTCGATCTTCACTCCGACAGTCGTTAGATATTTGTCGGAGAAAATGCTGTGCACGAATTTCGAAACGAGACTCGTTTTGCCGACGCCGGAGGCGCCGATCATGCAGACTTTTTTTTGGATCACGACGCTAGGGTTGAATGAGAATACGCAAAGCCACGCGTCGGTCCGATTGTTCCGGCTGCGGCTTTTCGCCGGGACCCGGAGGCGGTGGCGCCCCCAAGCCTAACGACTTCATCTTTCCCCCGTCTAGCCCGCATGAAATGAGAAAATTACGGACGGCCTCCGCGCGCCGTTTGCTCAAATCGACATTGGAAGCTTCGCTGCCAATCGCATCGGCATAGCCGCGAATTTCGAGATTCACGTTCACGCCCATGCGTTGCGCGGCCGCAAAACAACGCCGGATCTCATCGGGCAAACGCGAGAGCGCGGCGAATCCTTCCGTGGCGAAGTTGTCTTTGTTCACCAGAAAATAAACGTAGGCGCTTTCGATGACCGATTTCGATTGCTGGAAGGAACGCTGATCCGTGTCCTCGATTTTCAGATCATCGACGGCGCGAATTCCCGGAATTTCCGTCGCGCCACGGCGCACGCGATCGAGCCAGGCATGCGATGCTTCGCCGGTCAGCGTCAAACGACCGGACTCGACATTGGCATTCACCGTGTCTGGCAGTCCGAAACGATCCTGGAAACGTTGCAGGACAAGTTTGGGATCAAATTCCACTAGCAGCTCGTTGCCGTTGATCGCAGCGACGCCGGGAATTTTCGTCGCGCCTTCGCGCACGGGCGCGATCCATTCGTAGGGCGCACTCCCGGCCAGAGTGAGCGTGTCATTCGCCACCACCGCTTTCACGGTCGCAGGCAAAGGAAAAGCGGATTTAAAACGCTCGAGCGTTGATCCTGGATCGTAGATCGTTTTCAAATCGTGCTCGTTAATGGAAACGATGCCGGGAACCTGCGCTCCTTCGCGACGCACGCGCTCGATCCACTCGTAGGGCGCTCGCCCGGAAATTTGTGCGACGCCGTTTGCGATCAACACCTGCGAATCCTTCGGCATGCCGAAACGCTGCGCGAACCGTCGCCGAACAATCGCCGGATCGACCGCGAAATAATTTTTCCAACTAAAGTTAATTCGCTTCGGATTCAGATGTGAATCCGTCGCGAGCGCCGCCGCATCGGTTGCCAATGGGTCACGCATTCCGGCGATGCGCGATTTGCCTAACCAGTGATGTGCCGCCGAGGTCACCGCGATGCCCGGCTCGCCGTTCAAGTGGTGCAGAAAATTGCGCCAACGGAAATGACTCTGCAACGCGAAGAGAGACGCGATCAAAAGCAGCGTCGCGAGAATTCCCAGGACAAGCCATGCGCGCGTGGGATGAGCTGCGCCATTTTTTTCGCGCGCATATTGCGAACGTAAACATGCTTCCAATTCCGGCCGCAATGCCTGAAAGGGCGCGGTGTCGCCGGTGAAATTCGCCAGAGCACCGCCTTCCATAATGTGCGCGCTCTCGACCGTTTCCTCCAGCGTGATGCGCAATTCACGCGGCGGATTTCCGCGAACGACCGCAGCGAGATAGGCATATCGTCCGGGCGCGATCCACACCTGCAGTTCGCCGATGCGAAATTCTTCCAACGCGGAATCTTCGCCGGTCTTGAATGAGTCGCGCGCGAAATCCTGGATCGCGCTCAACATGCTCGCGACCATGTCGGAGTCCTGCGTGGCACTCGGATCCGCCGCGACGTGCAGAAGCGCGACGCTCGTTTCGCGATGAATGAGGAAAAGTTGTTCGACCCGATAAACCAGACTGCGCAGCATCACCACTTCGGCGAAACTTTGTCCGGTGCGCGCGGCTTCCAGGCGCCACTTCAAACCTTGCCAGGAAAACGTGTGCGAGAGCGTTTCGTTTAGCGATTGCAACAAACGCCGGAAACTTTCCGCGATCGAGCGCCGCACCATCGGTCCCAGAATTGGATGGAGCGCATCGACAAAAATTTTCGGGTTCGCACTGATCGATTGGCGCACTGAGCCTTCCACCGCCGGCTGCAAGGCGCGTCCCAGTTCTTCGCCGTGCGCCTGGCTGATCTTGAGCGATTGCGGCAAGACGTGAGCCACTTCGCGCGCACGAAGTTGTTGGTCGGCCAGGCGCTCGCGCAACCGCGCCAGCTCCTCTCGCTCTTTGCGTAGGAGGAGACGGCGAAGCTCCTCGAGCTCCTCCGGCGAATTTTGTGAGGCGCGCATTAAGGCGCCCGCGCTATGAACCGATCGGAACGCGGAACTCGCCCTTCAGGCGCAGCGAAAGTTCGCTCAACATTTCCGAGAGCTGTTCGCGTCCCGTCATCGCGCCGCGAATTTGCGCCGCCTCCTGGTCGAGGCCCGCCTTCAACTGGTCGTGCTTATCTTTGATTTCGCCGCTTAACGCTTTCGAATGATCGAGTAACTGCTGCCGCAACTCGCGGAATTCCTTCGCCATTTGGCCGTCGAGATTCGTCAGGCGTTCATTCACATGCTGCGCGGTTTCGCCGAGATCACGCCCGAGTTTTTCGAGATGCTGATTGCGGGCATTTTGTTCACTCGTTAGGCGATGGCCTAACGACTCCGTCTCGCCGCGCATGAAAGCTTCCATGGCTTCGAGGCGTTTTTGGATTTCCCAGCGCAGATTGTTCGCCTCCAGCGTGAGTCGCTCCTCCAATTTTTGAAAACGCGCGTCGTAATCACGCATTTGCGGGCCGAAAAGAATGTCGCGAATGCGGTCGACATTTTGCGTTTCATCGACCGGCCCAACGTTGCCGCGGTCTTGCTCCTGAACTTCTGAGGGATTGATCATTGTTGCGTCTCTCTTCTCAGCGGAATCATCGCCGCCGAACCAAATCTGGTTCTAGTTCCTCTAGCAAAAATGGCCTGCAGAAGCAATCTCGGCGTCGCAGGGCGGGCCGATTTTTTAGGCCAGAGCAGCGGCGGCCGCCTCGCAAACCGTGAGTGTGGCGTTAAAGGCGGTCAGCGTGACGTTCAGGTCGCGCAAAAGCCCATCCTGCAATCCGTAAATCCAGCCATGCACGGCGACTTCCTGCCCGCGTTCCCAGGCATCGCGCAGGATTGTCGTCATCCCCACGTTCGCCACCTGCTCGATCACATTTAATTCACACAAACGATCAGCCGCTTCTGCCTCCGTCTTAGCACTCGTTAGGCGATTTTCGTATTTCTGACGCACATCCTGCAGGTGCCGCAGCCAGTTGTCGCTCAAGCCTAATCGATCGCGCCGCAAGGCCGCCAGCACGCCGCTGCATCCGTAATGTCCGCAAACAATGATGTGGCTCACCTTGAGCATGTCGACGGCAAATTGCATGACCGACAAACAATTGAGATCGGTATGCACCACGAGGTTGGCGATGTTGCGATGGACAAATAATTCGCCGGGCAGAAGGCCGACGATTTGGTTGGCCGGCACTCGACTGTCGGAACATCCGATCCACAAATATTTTGGCGCCTGCTGTTTCGAAAGATCGACGAAGAAATTTGGGTCCTGCTGCCGGATGCGCGCGGCCCAGGCTTTGTTGTTCTGGAAAAGTTCAGCGAGGTCGCGCATTTAGGACTCGTTAGGCAAGTGGTGCTCTTCCCTGTTTATGCGCCGGTCGCGCCGGATCAAGTGCAACCCAGGGCAACCGATCTTCCGTCCAGATTTCCACTTCCGGCGAATATTTTTCCGGATGATCGAAAGAAGCAACCGTGACATCGATCCATTCGCAACCGGCGTGATCTTCAAAAAAAAGCGGTGTCCCACAGCAGCCGGCGAAAGAGCGGATGCGATTCGCGTGATTCACCTTTCGCACTTCACCGTAAAGAATCTCCACTCGTTCGCGACGGAATGAACCCCAGCTGACAAAGGGCGCGCCACTGGCGCGCCGGCAATCCACGCAATGGCAATCGCTCAATTGCCGCGGCTCATCGTGCAATTGGTAACGCACGTTGCCGCAAAGACAGCCGCCATCGATTTGCGATTTCATCCGCGGAAAGAGACATGCATCTGGACTATTCGCCAAATGCATCTGTTGTAGCTCCGTTACTTCATGCCGAGTTCCAAGATTTCACGTCGCTTGATCCAGGCCGCGGCCGATCTGCGCGACGCGGGGCAGCGCTTGCGTTTCGCGCTGCCCGTCTCGCACGTTTACAATCCGCTCGAATACGCCTGGGCTGCGCACGAAAAATATCTGCAACGTTACGCCGCAAATCGAAAGCGCGTCGTTTTTCTGGGGATGAATCCGGGTCCGTTCGGCATGGCGCAAACCGGCATTCCATTCGGTGAGATCGCCGCGGTGCGTGATTGGTTAGGGATTGAGGCGTCAATCGCGAAACCAAAACGCGAGCATCCGAAAAGACTTGTCACCGGGTTCGATTGTCCGCGCACGGAAATCAGCGGCCACCGTTTGTGGCGATTATTTCGCGAACGCTTCGGTACTCCCGAGAAATTTTTCGCCGAGCATTTTGTGGT
>JALZAX010000150.1 GCA_030948055.1 Verrucomicrobiota bacterium
GTTTCAATGAGCGACATACCAAGGAAATAAAGATAGCGGCCAGTCAACGGTTTCTTCCTGTTGCTTTCCTGCAAGAGCTGAACTGCGCGCGAATAATCCTTTCGATAAAAACTCGCCTCGCCCAAAGTTAAAGCTAGTTCAACGTCATCGACCAGTACCTTTCTTGCGCTAATCGCTAAGTCGTAAGCTTTGTTGCGCTCACTTGGATTTTGGAGATACACAGCAGCTAGTTGTTTTTGCGCGGGAGCAAAATCCGGCGTTTTGCTCAGTATTTGAGTAAAGGATTTTCGGGCCGCTTCGTGCTCTCCATGGTCTTGCTGCTCACGGCCCTGTAGCATTAAGGCAGGAATATAGTTGGGGTCTTCTTTCAGCTTCTGCTGAACTTCCGCGGTCTCCGAAGAAGTCGTGCCTTCGAGGACTTCCGGCGCAGTGAAAGAGAGGAACGTCTTTGCCTCTGTTGCTTCCACAGAGTCGGGCGCAATTTTCGTGATCTTTTCCATCGCCTGTCGAGCGTCAGCCAGTTTGGAATTGATATAGGCGGCCCAAGCAAAGTCTTTCAGAACCGCGGGATCATTGCCCAACTGTCGCGAACTTTCCTGTAACAAGCTGTACGACCAGGTAAAGTTGCCGGCCTCAAAGGCTAGCCGGCCAAGGATACTAGTCGTCCGCGCGTCAGCCGGAGCGAGGTCGTGCGCTTTTTTCGCCAGTTCTAAGGCTCGGCTGTTCCTCCCAAGGGGGCCGGCGTACAATTGAGCCAGCTTAATCATCGGTGCGGGTAAGGTTGGATTTGCCTTTATCGCCTGCTCGTAATAACTCGCCGCTTTTTCCGTCGCTCCCTGTCTGTGGTAAAGCTCGGCAAGCCTGGCTAGCGCGACCGGATCATCAGGCTGTTGTTTTAAGAGCGCCTCCAACTGTTCGACACTAGCGTCGCCTGCTCTGCCGGTTTCCTTCAACAACGCCAATCGCTTGCTGGCTTCCTCCTTGCCAGGAAAATCAATGGGAGAAAGCGCCGCCGCTTCGAACGCTGTTTGGGCCGTCTTGCTGTCACCCATCATGTACGTAGCCATCCCAAGATGGTACTGAATTTCCGGCTGATTCGGTAGCTTGTCGGCCGCCTCCTTTATAAGGCTAGCACCCTGTTTGTAATCGCCTTGCCGATACAGAATCCAACCAAAGGTGTCAGCGATTGATGGGCTGGCTGGGTCAGCGCTGCGGGCCTTTGCCGCCCAATCCCGAGCCTTATCCAAATCTTTCAGCTGATCAGAGTAAATGTAAGCGAGATTATTCGCGGCCACGGAATTATCCGGCCTGATCGCCAGCAATTTTTCGTAAGCGTCACGCGCCTTTTCATAGTTCTTCATCTCTGAATAGATCAAAGCCAGCGTCATACGAGCGCCCACATGGTCGGGATTCTTCGACAGGAAAGCTTCAGTCTGTTGGACCGCTTGTGGTAATTTTTGCGCCCCGATGTAAACCGAAACCAGCAACTCATAAACGCCCGGGACATTTGCATCCACTTCCAGGATCTTGAGGAGCGCCGCTTCGGCGCGGTCCCAGTCTTTTTGCGCAATATAAATCTTTCCCGCGAGGAAGAGTAAACCTGGTTCGTTCGGATACTGCTCCAAGGCAGGGGCAATGCGTTGCAATGCGCCGGCGAAGTCGTTGGCCTCGATATCCAATTCGATGAGCTGGTTAGCCGCTGCAAGTTTGTTCTGCGAGAGTTCCAATGCCTTCTCGAAATTCTGACGCGCCTCAGCTGTCTTCTTCTGCTGGCGCAATAAGACACCCAGCATCAGATAGGGCTCAGGCTTTTTTGGATTCGCAGCCATTTGCTTGCGCAAAATCGCAGCCGCGTCATCGAAACGGCCGATCGCTCGATAAGCGTCTGCTAGTACGACTTGGGCGCGCTCCGAGGTCGGATTGCTCTTGAGCAAGTCCTCCATCGCCGTTACGACAGCGGCATTGTTGCCCAAGCGCAAATTCGTCTCAGCTTGAAGAAGGATCGCGTCTCCGTAATTCGGAGCCAAAGCGATCGCCTGATCCAAGGTGGTCAAGGCCTGTGCGGCATCGCCACCTAACAACAAAGCGCGGGCCAACTCCAGTTTCACAGTCGGAATCTTCGGATAGTTCGTTTCGAGCTGCCTAAGCGAGTCGACGGCTTTCTTTCCCTCGCCTCGCATCATGTAGTATTCCGACTCGAGCACCCGTGCCTCAAAATTCTGGTTATCGCGACGGAAGACGTTATCGAGTAATGTAAGAGCCTTCTGCGTGTCCTTAGGCGCCGTGAGTTTGGAGAGAAGAATCCAGGCGGGCAGATAATCCGGTGCTTTCTTCAACACTTCATCGAGGTGAGCGATCGCTTCGTCCGACGCGCCCGACTGCGCCTTAAACTCACTATACATTAACTGCGCTGGGGCTCGCGGCGGAGCCAGATCGATGGCGAGCTTGAATTCTTTTTCCGCACTTTCGCGATCGTTTTGGGAAAGATGATAGCGAGCAAGTGAAAGATAAGCGACTTGAGCGTTGGGATCGAACGCTATGGCGCGTTTCAATTCCGCTTCCATGGCTGGCAGGTCGCCCTTACGCAGATCCAGGGTTGCCGCGGTTAGGTGAAGTTTTACTGTTTCCCGACCGGCGCTTTTTTTAAGCATTTCTTCCGCAAGGGCAATTTCTTCTTTCGATCTGGCCACGTCAGCGAGAATCAACAGCGCATCCTCATTTCCCGGCTCGAGCTTAAGAGCTTCCAAAGCTTCTTTGCGGGCTTCCGCGAGGCCAGTCAGTGCGATATAAACTTCGCCGAGCTTTGTCCGTGCCTCGGCGCGTCCCGGCGCAAGATCTTTTGCGCGCATCAGAAAAGGACCGGCCCGCAAGGGCGCGCCTTCTTCTAACCAGATGGTGCCGACCTTGAGAAACGCGTCGGCATCCTTCGGATCGAGCCGCAAAACGTTGGTGTATTCGAGCTTCGCCTTTTCGTAATCGCCGGCTTTGAAATATTGTTCGGCCCGATGAAGCGCGCGGCCCTTTTTCGCCTGCGCTGAGCAGCTCGAGCTCAAGGCCGCAACTGAGAGAATAAGCAGTGCTTGAAGGAAGGTCTTACGGAAACTATTCATCGATGCGCTGAAGATGAGCTAAGCCGCGCGAGCGGGAAAGCTCATTCTGCTTTCGCTGCGCCACGATCGACCCCGAGTTTTTCCATCAGCTCGTAAAACGTGGGGCGACTAATCCCAAGTTCTGCCGCGGCTGAACTTATTTTGCCGAAGTGCCGTTTAAGCGCTTGTTGAACGAGGTCGCGTTCCACACTTTCGCGCACTTCTTTCAAGGTAGCGCGCGACAAGCCGCCAACCCCGGTTAATTCGAGATCTTTTTCGGTGATCCTTTTTCCATCGGCCATAATCACCGCCCGCTTCACACGGTTTTGCAATTCGCGGACGTTACCCGGCCACGGGTGCGTGTTCAGAGCGCGCAAGGCTCCCGGTGAAAAGGACAGGTTCGGCCGATCATTTTGCACGCCGTAACGCTGCAGAAATTCTCGCGCGAGCAACACAGTGTCGTCCGTACGCTCGCGCAGCGGCGGAAGTTTGATCACAACGACCGCGAGGCGAAAGTAAAGATCCTCGCGAAATTTTCCTGTGGTAATTGACTGCTCCAGATTCGCATTGGTCGCGGCAATAACGCGCGCGTCTCCTTCCAATTCCTGCCGGCCGCCAACGCGGGTAAAGCGTTGCTCCTGCAAATATCGTAGAAGCTTCACCTGCACCGAAGACGGAAGATCGCCGATTTCATCGAGGAAGAGAGTCCCGCCGGTCGCGTTTTCCACCAGGCCTTTCCGCTGCATGTGCGCGCCCGTAAACGCTCCTTTCTCGTGACCGAACAACTCGCTCTCCAGGAGATTCTCCGGAATGGCGTTGCAGTTAATAGGAATGAACGGTCCGTCCTTACGAGGCCCACGCCGATGAATTGCCAGCGCGGCCATTTCTTTACCGGTACCGCTTTCGCCTAATAAGAGGACGGGCGCGGTGGTGCTGGCGACCTTCTTGATATAGGAGAAAACGCCCTGCATTTGCGCACTCGTGCCGAGCATGTCTTCAAACACGTTCGGACGCGCAATCGCCTGCATCTCGCGATATTCCTTTTCCAGACTCGCGACGTAGACGCAGCGTTTTAGCAACAAGCGCAGCTCCTCGACCTCGATCGGTTTGCAGAGAAAATCATAGGCGCCGGCGCCGACCGCCTTGAGCGCATTTGTTTTGTCCCCCTGCCCGGAAACGATGATGACTTTGGCAGAATCATCGCGGCTCAAGATGTCGGACAGCGTCGCCAGTCCTTCGTCCGAATCGTTCGGGTGCGGCGGCAATCCCAAATCGAGCAAAGTAATGACCGGTGAGGTAGTACGGAAAATTTCGACCGCATCTGGCCTATTTTCGGCAAAGCTCACTTCGTAATCCTGACTCAGCGCCCATTTCATTTGGGTACGAATCTCTTCGTCGTCATCAACTATGAGGACCGTCGGTTTCATGAACCTTTCATCTGCAGCGGCAACGATACTCGAAAAGTCGTGCCCGCGCCGGTTTCACTTTCCACCTGAATATTTCCACCATGCGCTTCCACGATCATTTTCGATTGGAACATACCGATGCCCAATCCGTTTTTCTTTGTGGTCTTAAATGGACGAAAGAGCGAATCGCGTAAAAACGCGGGACTCATTCCACAACCGTTGTCAGCCACAGTTACGACCGCCCAACCGTTGCGTGTGCCGGTTTGCACGCTGATCCGGCCTTTCGGCAAAACAGCGTCGCGCGCATTCAGGACCAGATTAGTAAAGACGCTGTGCAGTTGTTCCCGATCGGCCATGACCTGCGGAACAGGATGCAAGTCCTTTTCCAATTCTACTTCCGGCGTCGGGGTGATGTCTTGCAGCGTTTGTTCGACAACCGAATTGAGATCAACCGCTACCCCTTCGACCGCTAATTTCTGTCGCAAAATTCCGAGACGCTCAATCAGGTGATTTATCCGGGAAACCGTCTTCCCGATTCCACGTAGCGCATCTTCACGAAATTCAGGATCATCGAAATGGATCGGCAGATTTTCCAACGTCAGCGTTAGGGTGGAAGCGGCGTTTTTCAGATCGTGCACGAAAAAAGTGGACATGGTTCGAAACGCCTCGAGTTCCCTCCCCTGCAAAATCTCGGCGGTAAGACGGCCGTTCAATACGCTGGCGCCCAGCTGATCGCCAACACATTGCAGCAAATCAATCTCTTCCATCGTATAGGGCACCCCGCCAACGCGATCTGCCAAAATGACCACTCCCAGCCAGCGGTCGCGTGCGAGCAATGGAACGCATAGGCGATGGCCGCCTTGATGAAAAATCGCGGCTGCGGCGCGGCGCAATGTCGCCGCCCATTTTTCGTTCGCCTTTTCGAGATCGAGTGGACGCGAACTGATCGGAGGCGAGTCAAACTCAGTTGCCGGAAGGATCGGGACTTCGTCGGCTAGAGTTGACGATTGTGCTGTGGACGCAACTAAGGCCAGTTGCTGTGTAGTTTCGTCAAAGAGCCAGATGGAAACCGATAGCGCATTGAATGTTTGTGAAAGAAGTTTTACTGCGGCATCACTCATCCTGGCTTGGTCGCCGACGCTGGAAACAGAACGGGTGAAGGCCGTCCAAACTTGACGGAAATCATGCTCGGGCCTCTTAAAATGCCGGCTAATAAAAGAGCGCGTGTTTTGCCGTAATCGCGCGGATAGAAGAAGGACCGCGAGGAACGCCATGCCGATGAGGACAACGAACGCCTGCGCTTGGAAGCTGTTCGAACCGCCGTTGTGCGCGACCACTTGTGCCAGCACGCCAACAAAAAACAGATAAGCGCCCGCCAGCAAAACAGTGAATGAAGTGTGCAAGACGGCCCGCGAAGGATAAACTTGCACGGCGCCAAAACCGCTCCGGGAATATCCTACCGCTATCATCAGGCACCCGATGAGGAGTGCGCCGCTCTCGACATACAGAAGGCCCAGACTGTGCCCGGAAAAAAGTAATGCCTGGCAACGAGTGTAAATGCGGGCGCCAAAAATAATGCCGATTCCTAGGACCATGAACTTGATGCGCCATTGCATTGTTCCCACGGCCGCGCGGAATGTTTTTTCAAGATTTGTTAGAACAAGAAAAGCACCGGCGAGCAGCAAGGCGTTGAGAATTTTGATCGCGCCGCAGAACTCGATCCAGCGTCCGCCATTCTCCTGTGGATGGATGTAAAGAAAATCTCCTTGTAAGGAAAAGAGCGGGATAACGGGCACCAGAAATGCCGCCAGAATCGCCAGTCTCCAGCGTCGAAGAAATTCGCGATAATCGCCCCGCGAATAGATCAGACTGAAGCACAACCAAATTCCCGGAAGGAAGGACGTCGCCACCATGGCGAGCATTTGCCACCACCGCACCACTCCCAGCGCGACGTCTTCAAAACTTAGCGCGTTGAATACACTCTCCGCCGCCAGCACCAGCATGCCGGCGCTAAAACACCAGGTCGTTAGCGAGTGCTGCTTTCGAAAAAAGACAACCAAGCCCAGAGCCGCACTGCATAGAGCGGCGCTACCACACAGCAGAATGCTAAAGTTCAAATTCAT
>JALZAX010000151.1:0-4220 GCA_030948055.1 Verrucomicrobiota bacterium
CTTGGGAAGTTCGCGAACGCGAGGACGCGTTCGCCGGCGGGCGAGACGCCCACCCTACCCGAAACCAGGAGGGCGCTGTTCAACAGACGTGAAATTTGCGGGAGCATTTTTTCGCGGCTGCCGACTAATTCTGCATGAACGCAAAATGGCTCCTCGCGCTGACGGTTGGTTTGTTAGGCATCTTACCGCGCGCGCACGGCGACGGTTTCATTGTTATCGAACGTCCGATCTTCGTCCCGCCGGGTCATTACCCGTTCGCGCCGCTGGAGGTGAGCAGCCATCACGTGGACGTGAAGATCGACGGACAAGTCGCGGTCACATCGATCGATCAGGAGTTCTACAACCCGAACGATGCGCGGCTCGAAGGCACCTACATGTTTCCGGTGCCGAAAGGCGCGCATATCGACAAATTCTCGATGGAGATCGGCGGCAAAATGATGGAGGCCGAGCTCCTGCCGGCGGACAAGGCGCGCAAGATTTACGAAGACATCGTGCGCACGATGCGCGATCCCGCGCTGCTCGAGTACGCGGGCCGCGACCTGTTCAAGGTGCGGATTTTTCCGATCGAGCCGCACAGTCGCAAGCCGATCAAAATTTCCTACACCGAGCTGCTGCGCTCCGATACGGGCGCGATCACATATCTCTATCCGCTGAGTACGGAAAAGTTTTCGTCGCGCCCGATCAAAGACCTGAGCGTGAAGGTGGAAGTGAAAACGGCGCAACCGCTCGCGTCGATTTATTCGCCGAGTCACAAGGTTGAGATCAAGCGCGACGGCACGAATCGCGCGGTCATCGGTTACGAATCGAAGGAAGAAAAACCGGACACGGATTTCCAGCTCGTTTACAGCACGGCAGCGCGCGATGTCGGATTGAATCTCATCACGCAAAAGCTGGACAGCGACGATGGATATTTTCTTCTTCTCGCCGCACCGACGGTGACGAGCGAGGCGAAGCCCTCCCCAAAAGATGTCGTCTTTGTCGTCGACACTTCCGGCTCAATGGCCGGGGCGAAACTTACGCAAGCGCAAAAGGCATTGGAGTTTTGCGTCTCGAATCTCAACGCGGAGGACCGTTTCGAGATCGTGCGTTTCTCGACGGAAAGCGAAGCGCTCTTCAACAAGCTGGTTGATGCGAACCGCGATAATCGCAAACGCGCTTCGGATTTCATCGCCGAGCTAAAACCAATCGGCGGAACCGCGATCGCCGATGCGCTTGATCGCGCGTTGAAAGTCCGCGCCGAAAAAAGCGAGCGACCGTTCGTCGTCATTTTCCTGACCGATGGTTTGCCGACCGTAGGCACGCGCAACTCCGACGACATCGTCTCCCGCGTAAAGAAAGCCGGTGACGCGCGCATTTTCTCCTTCGGTATCGGCTCGGATGTGAACACGCAGTTGCTCGATCAAATCGCGGAGAGCACGCGCGCTTTCAGTCAATACGTGCTGGCGAATGAAGACTTGGAAGTGAAGGTCTCAAGCTTCTTCACCCGCATCAAGGAACCGGCGCTAACGAATCTTCGTCTCGAATTCAGTGGCGGAGTGCGCACGAGCAAAATGTATCCGGCGGAGTTGCCGGATTTATTTAAGGGCGATCAGCTCGTGCTGGCTGGTCGTTACAGCGGCAGCGGCGAAGTGGAAGCGAAACTCACCGGCCTAACGAATGGTCGCGAGCAGACCTTCACCTACAAAATGAAGTTCGACGATCGCAGCAGCTCGAACGATTTCGTGCCGCGCTTGTGGGCCACACGCCGTGTCGGATTTCTCCTCGATGAAATTCGCGTGCATGGCGAGACGAGCGAATTGCACGATGAAACGACGGAGCTAGCGCGCAAGTACGGAATCGTCACGCCTTACACCGCCTATCTGATCGTCGAAGATGAAGACAAACGGCGCGTGCCACTGGCGCAGCGGTCCATGCAGGAGATGACGAACGACACGGTGGCGCGCCGCGAAGTGGCAAAAAACTGGGCCGGGTTCAAAGACGAAAAATCCGGCGACGCGGCCCTAGCGAACGCGCGTAGCCAAAATTTATTCAAATATGCGGCGCAAGCGCCGGCGGCAATTGCCGGCGCGGTTTCCGAATCGAACCGCGGTTACATGGCAGCGGCGCCTAACGAGTCCAAGATCGCGCAATACACGCAGCAATCGAAGTTCGTGAACGGCCGCGCCTTTTTCCAAAACGGCAAACAATGGATCGACGCGAAGTCTCAGAGCCTGACGAAGCGCCAGCAGGTTCGTTTCAATTCGGAAGATTACTTCGCACTTCTCACTGCACATCCCGAAGCAGCCCCATGGCTCGCGCTCGGCCAGAACGTCCAGGTCGCACTCGGCGACACCGTTTACGAAATCACTGACTAACCAAAACCAAACCATGAAATTTACTACCGCACTATTGAGCCTCTTGATCGCGAGCGCGGCGCTGGCGGAGACGAAAATGCCTAACGAGAACAAGAAGCCACGCATCGAAGTCTGTTTTGTCCTCGATACGACCGGGTCGATGGGCGGGTTGATCGAAGGCGCGAAACAAAAAATCTGGTCCATCGCCAATGACATGATCAGCGCCAAGCCGACGCCGGAATTGAAGATCGGTTTGGTCGGTTATCGCGATCGTGGCGACGAATACATCGTGAAATCGTTTCCGATGACCGACGACATCGACGCGATGTATGGACATCTGCGCGCATTTGAAGCGGGCGGCGGCGGCGACATGCCAGAAAGCGTGAACGAAGCGCTCGATGAAGCGATTAACAAAATGAAGTGGAGCAACGACCGCGATGTTTTGAAAATCGTCTTTCTCGTCGGCGATGCGCCGCCGCACATGGATTATGCCGATGGCCCGAAATATCCCGACCTCTGCCGTGCCGCGGCAAAAAAGGACCTGATCATCAACACCGTGCAATGCGGCGGGATTACCGAGACGACGCCGATCTGGAAGGAAATCGCGAAGATGTCTGAGGGCAGTTACGCCGCGATCGCGCAGTCCGGAAACATGGAGATGGTCTCTACTCCGATGGATGAAAAGCTCGGTGAACTGAACAAGCGCATGGGCGAAACCTTGATTCCATACGGCAGCGCAGAAGAGCGGCACGCGGTCGGTGCGAAGCAGGCTATGGCGGAAAGCGCCCCAGCGGCCGCTGCGGCGGACCGTCTCAGCTACAATGTGAAGACAAAGAAGTCGATCCAGGGAGCGGGCGAACTTCTCGACGCGCTCGCCGGCAACACTTTGAAGCGCGAAGAGATCGAGCAGAAGAATCTGCCGCCGGAGTTGCAGAAGCTTAGTCGCGCGGATTTGGATAAGCGCATCGCGAAAGCGCGGGATGAGCGCGCTGTCTTGCAGAAGGAAATCGAGACCGTCTCAAAGAATCGCGCCGCCTACATCGCCGAAGAAACGAAGAAGCTCGCGGCTGCAGGAAAAGGCGACAGCTTCGACGAAAAAGTGTCGGGCACCATCCGAAAGCAGGCCGAGAAAAAAGGCATTCACTACTAGACTCGATGATCTAGCCGCTGATGCCTTCTTCCCACGGTGTTGGCAATGTCGGGCGATGGGCAACGCGCGTCGGGCTGCAGTCGTCGTTATTCAAAATGTGGAATCTGCACGGAATCGAGTCGGAGGTGCTTGATTACAAAAGCATGCGCGTGCTCGCCCCGTTATCCATGCGACGGGAGATCGTGGAATTCGCTTACTACCTACCACTAGAAGCGCCATGAGAGGGAGAGCTTCGTGCTCGCCGAAACGTTCAAGTGTTTCTATCTTCTCTTCGCCCCGCCGGAGACGCTCGATTTCAACAAGGTTATCTTTAACACCGAAGCGCACCCGCTAGACCGAGCTGGTGACATTCACCGCCATGGCAGACGACAAACTCCCCACTGTGAGCGTGATTCTGCCGGTGAAAAACGGCGCGCAATATATGGAAGAATCATTGCGCAGCGTCGTCGACCAGGTCTATCGGCCAATGGAGATATTAGTTTTCGATCACGTCTCGAGTGAGGCGACGCCCGAGATCGCAAACTCTTTCTGCGGGGTGCGCTACTTTAGCACTGATCCGGAACTGTCGATCGCAGCCAGCCGTAACATCGGCATCAGCCTCGCGGGCGGCCAACTGATCGCCTTCGCTTCGGCCGACGATCTTTGGGCCCCGGAAAAGCTGTGGATACAGGCGGAATGTTTTCAGCGCGATCCGGAGCTGGAGTTTTGTCTCGCGCACGTCCGTTATTTCCTCGATG
>JALZAX010000151.1:4230-6600 GCA_030948055.1 Verrucomicrobiota bacterium
GGTTTGCCCAAGGAGATAATCGAGCGCGACCTGCCCGGCTGGCTCCCCGAGACCCTGGTCGCACGCAGGAGCACCTTCGAGCGCGTCGGCCATTTCGATGAGAGCCTGCGGCTGGCAGACGGCGCCGACTGGCTTTCACGCGCGCAGGATCTCGGCGCGCCCTGGACAATGCTGGGGGAAACGCTCGTGCTGAAGCGCCTTCCCCGCGGCAACATTATTTATCGCGACGAACCATGTGCGCGCGACGACGAGGAAATGCTGGAGATCGCGCACGCGATCGAACCGTAACGCGACCTGGCAGCTTCGCGATCGGGACGTCCTTGATGAAACAGTCGCGCAAACCATTCGCAAAGAAGCGGCGCGAAAAAATGTTCGCTACTAAGAGAGTCACGCGCCTAACGAATTGTTAATAGAAAGGCAAGCCGGAAGGAGGCGCCGCGCAATTCGCAGCCGGGCAAAAGGGCCTCCGTTAACACTCACTCACCGCGGCGATTTCGCACAACTTATCCCGCATCAAGCTTATAAGAGGGCACGCCTGTTGCTTAGTTATCGTGGAGATTTCCGCCATGCCGCAGCAAACCATCATTCGTATCGAAAAGGAGGATGCTGCTGCGCCGTTGTCCTTCAGTCTGTCCGAGCACGAATGTTTTAGAAACAATCATCTCTTCGTCGGGATTGACTGCGAGATTTTTCGGCAGGTCGTTAGGCATGTCGAAATAATCCACTGCGTCGCGGGTGAGATTATTTTCGAAGAAGATGAAACGGGCGATTCCCTTTATCTCATCGCGCAAGGCTCGGTAAAAATTTCCAAGAAAGGCCGCGCTGGCCAGCAGGAAACGCTGGCCTTTTTGATGGAGGAAGATTTTTTCGGCGAGATGGCGCTGCTCGATCGGAGCAAGCGTTCCGCGCAAGCCGCGGCCGCCGGTCACGTCGTGCTCGGGCGAATGGCGCGACCAGGTTGGGATTTGCTCTTACGACTCGCGCCGGAAGGGATGTTAAACAATTTCACCAAAGCGGTCACAAAACGGCTGCGACATAACAACCAGCATTTCATCGAGGAGATCATGCGCAACGAACGCCTTGCGCTCATCGGCACGACCATGAATTCGATCGTGCACGACATGACGAATCCGATCGCTTCCATTCTCGGCGCGTGTGAAGTCATTCGTGGGCAGAACGAAGACAGCACCACGCAAAACATGGCGCGCTTGATTCGCGAGGCCGTCGGCAAAATGGAAATCATGACGCGCGAGTTGATGGATTTTTCGCGCGGCAAAACGCGGCTGGCCCTCGAGACGGTGCAGATCGGCGAACTGGTGCACGATTTGCAGGCCGATTTCGCGCGCTGCCGGCCGGCGATTAACGTCCACATCGAAGTGCTCTACGACGATTGCATTTCCGTCGATCGCAATCGCCTGCTGCGCGTCTTGTGCAACCTGATCCGCAACGCCCGCGAAGCGATGATCGATTCGCCCAAGAAAGTTTTGCGCTTCGCAGTCAAACGCATCGAGAAGCAATTACGTTTCGAAATTTCCGACACTGGCTGCGGCGTTCCCGCGGAATTGTTGCCGCGCCTTTTCGAGCCCTTCATGACGCATGGAAAAGCGAACGGCAACGGACTCGGCCTGGCGATCAGTAAATCGGTCGTCGAAGCGCATCACGGGACGATCGCGGTCGAGAGCAGCGAACGCGGCACGGTCTTTCGGATCGACCTGCCGCTCGACTTAAAATAATGAGCGAACCCGTCCGTCGAAAAAAAATTCAGACTTTAGCGCGCACAGATGTTCTGGGGGGAACATCCCGAGGTTTCCGAATCTTGGGAGTGGCCGGGAGATAATCCCGGTCACAACCCCGGCGCGCGATTTCCGCGAATCATTCATCGCTCGACGCGTGCGATCTCTGTATTTGCTCTGGCAAAGACAGGAATCTTGCCTGAGATTGTTTGTCCAGTTTTCACATGGGCGAACTCAACAATCCTGACATCACAGCGGGGCAAAGACCGGAGCCAAATGGCGCGACAGCGCAAAACGAGCGCGCCGATTTGCGGCCGGAAAATATTCAGGACGCCGTCATTCGGTTAGCCGGAAATTCGCAGGACGGAATCCAGAGCGCGGGCGCGTTCTTAGCGCGCCTCGCGGGCCGCAGCGATCAGGACGTGATGACGTACATGACGATCCCCGCCACCATTTCCGGCGGACCGTCAATTTTTCAGGTCCGCATCGGCACGGGTGAAGTGCTTTCCGCCGGCGACGAAGCGGATTTTCTCGTGGCGTTTTATCAGCACAGTTACCAGGACCACATCAGCTTCCTCAAAGAAGGCGGCGTGCTCCTTTACGATTCGGATAACGTCGAACCGGATCTCGACGACAA
>JALZAX010000152.1 GCA_030948055.1 Verrucomicrobiota bacterium
AATGTGTGTGAAGAAATCAAACGGCTTTGAATTTGCCGGACGTTTTTGCCTAACGACTTCTACCACCGCCGGAATAACATCGCCCGCTTTTTCTAAGACCACGGTATCGCCGATGCGGATGTCTTTACGTTTAATCTCGTCTTCGTTGTGCAACGTCGCGCGTGAAACGCGACTACCGCTAACCGTCACCGGCTCGAGCGCCGCGACTGGCGTGAGCACCCCGGTGCGGCCGACTTGCACAAGGATATCGAGCAACTTCGTCTCAGCGCGCTCGGCTTCGTACTTGTAAGCGATGGCCCAGCGCGGCGATTTTGCAGTGAAGCCCAGTTTTTCACGCTGTGCGAAGTCGTCTACTTTCACGACCGCGCCGTCGGTTTGATAACTGTAATCGCGACGAACGCGATCGAGCTCGTGAATTGCGCTCAGCGTTTCTTCCAGCGAACCGGCAATCCACCAACGCTCGCTTACCGGGAGCCCCAATTTTTCCAGCCATGCGAATGCCTTCGAATATTTATCTGGTTTCGCGCCTTCAATTACGCCCGTGCCGTGAAATAAAATGCCAAGCGGACGTTGCGCGGTGATTTTCGAATCGAGCTGTTTGAGTGAACCGGCGGCGGAATTGCGCGGATTCGCGAAGACCGGCAAACCTTGCTCGCTGCGCTCGGCGTTTAATCTCGCGAAGCCTTCCTTGTGCATGAAGACTTCACCGCGCACTTCCAGCGTCTTCGGCGCCGCCCCTTTTAACTGCGTCGGCACCGAACGAATGGTGCGAATATTTTGCGTGATGTCGTCGCCCACGGTGCCGTCGCCGCGGGTCGCGGCGTAGCGCAGCTTTCCATTTTCGTACAGAAGCGAAACGGCCACGCCATCAACTTTCGGTTCGATCACGACCGGGATCTTCTCGTTAGGCAAAAGGCGTTGCAGCCGCCGGTAAAAATCTGCCACCTCCTCTTCCGAATAGGTGTTGTCGAGACTGAGCATCGGCGCACGATGCCTGACCTGGGCGAAAGCTTTTTGCGGCGCCCCGCCAACGCGTTTGGTCGGCGAATCTTCGGCATCGAACTGCGGAAACTCCGCTTCTAAATCCGCTAGCTCGCGATAGAGTTTGTCGTACTCGCGATCGCTAATCGTCGGCGCCGCTTCTTCGTAATAGCGACGATTATGCGCCTCGATTTGGACGCGCAGTTCGGTGATGCGTTTCTGCGCGACGCGTTTGGAGTCAGCCACGCCGCATCATACGAATGCGCTTGCGCTCGGCAACGCAGCTTATCGCAACGGAGAATCCGGAATATCGACCTGCGTTTCGCGCAATGCCGGTTTTTCGACTCTCGCGGTCGGGCCTTCTGCGGGAGCCATCGGAGCTGTTATCTTCCAGGGCTTTGGAGTCCTGGTCGCGGCGGCAACGGTTTTCGTTTTCTTCGAGTGAGCCGCTATAAGTCTTTTCCGACTGCGCGAATGGCTCGCCAGCTTTGTGCGCGAAGTTTTCTTTCGTGAACTGTGCGTCGCAATTTTTCTGGAACCATTGCGCGTCGATTTCAGCGCGACTTTCGACTTCGATGAAGTTCGCGATTTCGCAACAGCGACCGGCCGTCTGGTTGCCGGTTTGCTCGCTTGCGCCATTCGGCCCACCGCAATCGTCGGACGATGCATCGCGACCTGGACCGCTTTTGGTTCGCTGGTATCATTCACCGCCGGCGTCGGCAGTTCGTCGTTAAAGCGATCACCGATGGCGTAGCGTTCGAAAACCTCTGGCGTGACCATTTGCCGATGAATCACGCCGGCGTCGTCACGCAGCATGAACGTGTAAACGTTCTCGATTCCGACGGATTCGTAGAAGGGATGGGGCCGTGTCTCTTTCTGCACGATGACACCCTGGTTGGCGCAGCTGGTTAGAAAAATCGCGCCGAGTAGAAGAAGCGAAACGATAGGACGCATAAACAAAAATAGGTCTGGGGTTGAGCCCTCCGGTTCTAGGGATTTCGGCCGGCGCCTGCCAGCAAAATTGTTTGAATCTATGTAAATATCCCGCTATGCCCTGAAAGTCTGGCAAATCGAATTCTGCAAAATCGATAAGCGCGCTGACGGGTTCGCGCACGAAGCTATGTAAACTCAACCAAAAGGAATAATTATGCTCTGGACCATCTTCGTAATTCTGCTCGTGCTCTGGTTGCTCGGACTAGTCAGCTCGTATACCATGGGCGGCTTCATTCATATCCTGCTCGTCCTCGCGGTCGTCGTCTTGATCATTAATTTGATTCAAGGCCGGCGCACCCTCTGAGCGCGTTTCTTTTTTAATGAAACCTACCGGTGTTCTCGGACTGATCCTGCTCGTTGTCGGAATTATTCTTCTGCTTTACGGCGGCTACACCAGTTTCTTCACCCAGAAGAACGTGGCCAAGCTCGGCCCTGTTGAGATCAACAAGACAGAAGAACATCCGGTGCCGATCGGTCCCATCGTCGGCGGTGTCTGTGTCGTCGGCGGTGTGATCCTGCTCGTAAGTGGCCGCGGCGGCGCTTCGGTCTAATCAGCAGCGGTCTAACAAGTAGTAAACAAGCCGAAGGCTTGACAGCTCGTTAGCCGGTGGTTGAGCGGCGCAGCGCGCGACACCACCGGAATTTGGATAAGAACGTCCGCACCCCAGCGGGGTGCCAGCGCTTCGATCTGTCACCCCTGCCGGGGTGTGTTTCTTTTCTGTCTAGACCCGGTGGTGTCGCGCGCCGCGCCGCTCGACCACCGGCTAAACGCTACCAAGCCTTCGGCTTGATCGTATGCCGAATGCACAACGCGCCTAACGAGTGCTAGATCAAAATTTCCGGAACCAGCTGTAGGGGAAAGCGTCGCCCGGGCAATCGGTGGCCCAGCGCGGCGGATTCATCTCGCGATGCGGTCGGACGGGAATGTTTCCCGCTTCGACACGACCGCAGCGTTCGCGCAGGTAGCGAATCAATTCCTCTGTCGCCTGCAACTGCGCGCGCGTCGGCTGGTCGCGGTTGAAATCGCCGACGAGGCAAATGCCTAACGAGATGTTGTTCAAATAATCACTGTGCACATGGCCGCCGTTAATCTGCCGGCGCCAACGATCGCCCACCTCGATCTGTCCATTGCCGGAGGAGGTTCCGTTGCCGACCACGAAATGATAGGCGAGCCCGTTCTGCATTCGGCGCACGTGCCGATGATAATAATCGAAGGCGCGGGCGTTCCCCTGCCGGGTGCCGCTGTTGTGCACGATGATAAATTTCCAGCGCGCACGCTGCACCGGCGCGCGCCGAATCGCGTCGATCACGCTGCGACTCAGGTAATGATAGTTGCCGGTCGGTTCGCCGCCGCTCCCAAAAACTCGCGACCAAAATCCGCGGCGCGGCGGCGGCGATGGCGGCGGCTGATAACCCTGATCTTCTTCGAGTCCCGATTTCTGAATAGTGATGTCGGCCGGCGCGTTAAATGGCTGATTTGAAACCGGCGGCGGTGTCGCCACTGGAACGGCCGCGCGCGGCGGCGGCGATTTTCCTTCCGGGGTAGCTCTTGGAGTTGGCTCTTCCTCTTCGCTCTTCGGAGCCGGACTTTTTTTTCGGCTCGGACTTGGCGATTCTTCTTCTTCCTCAGCGGCTTTCTTTTTCCTGGCCGATGGCGTCTTCGTCGGCTCGGGAGTTTCGGAAATCTTGGTGTGCTTCTTTCCTTTCCCTTTTTTCTTCGACGACGGTTTTGGCTTGCCGCTCGGTGTCGGCGTAGGCGAGGCCGAAATGGTGTGCATCTCCTCGCGCGCCTTCAAAAAAGCGTCGCGCTTTTTTTTGTCGGCCTCGCTGATCTGCGCTTCGAGCAAAGTAGCCCCGAGCGCAGCAAGCACGACGGCGCAGACAAAACCTCCCCGCTTCTTCCATCCGTGCGCGCGCAACAAAACAGGAAACTGCTTCAAGCCGGTTGAGGCTGAGCCGCACCTTCCGTTGCCTTGCGCTCGTCGCGTTCGCGTTCCCGCAGGAGAATCGCGTTTAATTTTCCGCCGAGCAGCAGCAACAGACAGGTCAGATACATCCAGAACAAGAGCACAATAAAAGAGGCCAGCGCCAGGTAAGTCGCGTTGTAGCGGTCATAGCGCGCGACGTAATATTGAAAAAGTTTCGTCACGATGATCCAGCCGATGGCGAAGAAAATCGAGCCCGGCAAAGCTTGGCGAACGGTTAGGTAGTTTTCGGGCAGGAGCAGATAAAGCCACAAGGCCAGGATGACCAATGCAACCGCCGTCAGCGGCATATTCAGAAACCGCACCCATTCCTGCAAGGGAATGGAAAGTTGAAAATTAACTTCCGCGATCCCGGCGAGTGTCTCGCCGAAGACCATGGCATTGAAACAAATCAAAATGATGATCCCGAACCAGAAGAGCAGAAAAAACGCGATTACGTACTTCGCCCACCAATTGCGATCGGCCTGAATGCCATGCGTGCGACTGAGCGCTCCGGAGATGGTGGAGATAAACGATGTGCCCAGCCAAATTCCGAAAACAATACCGACGATCGCCACCCAACCGCTCGAACCGGTGACGACGACATTCGCCACCAGGGTGTCAATGATGTCCTGCACACTCGGATCCTGCGGCAGGAAACTTTTCAGAATGGCAAACATCTGATGCAGTTTCGCCGGGTCGGTGCCGAAGAGACTGAGCAAGTGCCAGAGAAACAAAAGGCCGGGCGCGAGGGTGAAGAGAAATTGGTAGGCCATCTGCGCGGCCAAACCGGTGGTCGTATCCATCGCCGTCTCCACCACGAGACGCTGCGAAATTCTGCCGACAAATTTAAGCCATCCCATCTGCAGCGAGAGTTTACTTTGCCGCCTGTAATTATCCATTAAACTCTCCGGCCAATCGCGCCGCCGCTTTGCCTAACGAGTAGTGAAAAGAATTCTCATCCTCACCGCTGGTTTTGGCGAAGGACATAACAGCGCCGCCCGCGGCATTCGCGCCGGCCTCTTGCAAACCGCCTCGCCCGGCAGCGTGCAGATCGAAGTGCACGATCTTTTCGCCGACACCTACGGTCTGCTCAACGACTGCGCGCGTGAGCTTTTTCTCGCGATGATGAACAACACGCCGTCCATTTGGCGCGCCATTTATCGACGGCTTGATCGCCAACAAATCTTCTCCGGCAACTTCAAAGTCTTCTTCACTTTAAAGAAAAAATTTCGCGCCTTGCTCGGTCGTTTCGAACCCGACGTGATCGTTTCCGTTTATCCCGCTTATCCGCACATGCTCGATGAAATGCTCGGACCGGCCGGGCGCTCCTGTGGAAAACGCGTCGTCGTCATCACCGATTCGTTAACCGTCAACGCCATCTGGTATCGATGTAGCGCCGATTATTTCATTTTGCCTAACGAGAGGTCGGCCGCGGTTCTGCATCGCGAGGGTATTTCGCCGGATAAGACCAAAACGTTCGGCTTTCCAGTCAGTCCGGAGTTTGCCGAGCCAGGTGATTTTCGCCTTCCGCCCTCTCTCGAAAACGGACGACGCGTTTTGTATCTCATTAACGCCCGTCGTTCGACCGCGCCCGAATTGGTGCAACGCCTCGGCTCGCTCAAAGAAGTCCAACTGACCGTTGCGGTCGGACGGGACCGGCGTTTGCGTGACGCCGTGGCCCGCGTGCGCGGCGTGACTCGTTATCCTTTTGCCATCGTCGGCTGGAGCGAAGAGCTGCCCCGTTTGCTTCGCGAAAGTCACCTCCTCATCAGCAAAGCTGGCGGCGCCACCGTGCAGGAAGCATTCGCCGCCGGATGCCCGATGATCGCCAATCACGTCATTCCCGGACAGGAAGAAGGCAATGCGCGTTACTTACTCGAAACGAATTCCGGCACCGTCGCGACCACCGATGACAAAGTTATTACGGCGATAAAAGATGCGTTCGCGAACAACGCCGCGCGTTGGCACGAGTGGTCGCACAACATCGTATCGCTCAGCCGTCCGACGGCCGCGCTGGATATCGCGCGGTTTCTTCTCGCACTCTAATCAGGCCGCGAAAATTTGTTCGCCGGCGAGGAAAGTTTTCACCACTTGCAGCTCCGGCGAAATAACAACCAGGTCGGCGTCCGTTCCAACTTCGAGGTTCCCCTTCTCTTCCAATTGTAACGTGCGCGCTGGATTCGCCGTCGCCATGCCGATGGCTTCATGCAGTGGAACACCAACGTCGCGCACCATCGTCCGCACGAGATCGATCATTCTTGCTGCACTGCCAGCGAGCGTCGAATGATCCGCCAACCAACAGGTGCCGTCCTTCACTACACAATCTACGTCGCCGAGTTTAAACGACGACTTGTTAGGCAAACCGGCCCCCGCGCTTGCATCCGTCACCAGACAAATTCCGGCCGGGCCTTTCGCTCGATAAAGCATCTTCATCAACGTCGTCGAAACGTGATGACCGTCGGCGATTAGCTCGCACATGATTTCCGGTTCGCTCAGCGCCACCTCCAGCAAACCGGCCACGCGCTCGCCCTCACGTCTCCGCATCGACGACATGCAATTGAAAGTGTGCGTTACACTGTGCATGCCGCGCGCGACCGCAG
>JALZAX010000153.1 GCA_030948055.1 Verrucomicrobiota bacterium
ATCGACACGATTGATCCGCTCTCGCCGCACTACAACACGAAGTCCGCCTATGCGAAGACGCTGCAGCGTGATGGCAAGAGCTGGGGCGCCGGCCTAACGAATCAACTCGCGCATAATAACAGCGCGATGGACTGCCAGATCTGTCACAGTTCGTGGGCGACGAGTTGTTTCGGCTGTCATTTGCCGATGAAGGCGAACCAGCGCGTGCCGCAAAATAAATTCGAAGGCGTCACCGATCGGAACTTCACGACCTACAATCCGCAGGTCGTGCGCGACGATGTTTTCATGCTCGGCATCGACGGCACGGTGAAGAAAAATCGCATGGCGGTAGTGCGTTCTTCCAGCGCGGTCGTGGTCAGCTCTCAGAATGCGAATCGCGAATGGGTTTACTCACAGGCGCAGACGGTTTCGGCCGAAGGTTGCAGCGGGCAGGCCTTCAATCCGCACTTTCCGCACACGACCAGCGGCGCCGGCACGACGAAGAATTGCACCGATTGCCATCTCTCGCGGTCTAACGACAACAACGCCTGGATGACGCAGCTGTTAGGCTTCGGCACCGGCCTGATGAATTTCTTCGGTCGCTACGCCTACGTCGGCGAAGGACGCGAAGGATTTCACGCTGTCGTCTGGACGGAAGCGGACGAACCGCAGGCCGCGATCGGAAGTCATCTGCAGAAGATCGCGTATCCGGAAAATTATCGGAAGCATGTGGCCGCGCAGTCGGAATTGCAGGAAGCCTACGAACATTCCGGGAAAGACATTCAGGATCTCGTCTTGCGCGGCGAGTATCTTTACACCGCGAATGGACCAGGAGGTCTGGAAGTTTTCGATGTCGCGAACATCGACCAGAAAGGATTTTCGGAGCGCATGGTGACCGCGCCGGTTTCGCCGCTCGGCCAGCGGACTTATGTGCGGACGAAATTCGCCACGTCGATTGCGTTGCCTTCTACGCTCGCACTTGATCCTGCGCGCGTGCGCTTGCCGGAAAACGAAGAGCAACCAATCGACATGTTCTACGCTTACGCATTTGTTTCCGATCGCGAAGAAGGACTGGTGATCGTGAATGTCGCGACACTGGTTGACGGCAATCCCGATAATAATTTCCTGGAGAAGGATGCCGTCTTTAATCCGGATGGAGTTTTAACGGGCGCAACTTTTGTCGCGGCCGCCGGTCATCGACTCTACATGACCACGCCGCGCGGCCTTTTCGTCATCAATGCTGCCGACGCTTTGCATCCGCAAATCGAAGCGAGCCTAACGAATGGTTTCCTGCGTAATCCGCGCTGCGTCTCGATTCAATTTCGTTACGCTTTCGTCACAGATGACGATGGACTCAAGGTCCTCGACCTCACTGATCCGTCACATCCGATTCCTTTGTCAAAAGCACTCGTTAGGCTAACTAACGCCGGCCGGCTTTATATCGCGCGCACTTACGCTTACGTCGCGAACGGTGCGGAAGGTCTCGCCATCATCGATATCGAAAATCCAGAGCGGCCGCGCCTTGATCAAATGTTTAATGCCGGCGGCGCAATGAATGATACGCGCGCGGTGCAAGTCGGCGCGGTCAATGCATCGATGTTCGCGCTCGTGGCGGATGGAAAAAATGGATTGCGCATCGTGCAGTTGATTTCGCCCGACACTGTTCCCGGTGCGCAAGGTTTCAGTCCGCGACCGAATCCCAAACTGATCGCGACCTATCATACGCCGGGCGAAGCGATTGCTGTTTCGCGAGGACTCGATCGCGATCGCATCGTCGATGAAACCGGCGGACAAACGGTGGTCTTCGGGCGGCGTGGTTCGCGTCCCTTTCATCTGGATGAGATGGCGCGATTTTATCGGCGCGGTGATTCCATCGATGGAAAAGATCTTGGCTCTCGCGGCGAATTGTATCGGGTGGAAGATTTCATCATGCGTGATGGCAGGTTGATGACGAGAAATGGCGAAGCGCTCTTCCCATTACCTACCCCAACACCCTCGCCGAAGTGATCTGGGGAGCGCACGCTTGTAGCGTGCTGGTCTTCGCATTCTGCGAAGACGAACTCTCTCGTGCGAGCGACATGCGCGCGTAACTCGTGCGCAAGAGAAAAAGTTCGTGATCGCAGAATGCGATCACCAACCCGCCACAGGCGGGCGCTCCCCGGAACCTGTCGCCGCGGCACTCTACTACTCGTTAGGCCAACTTTGCCTGGATATCGATTTCGTTCTTGAGCGTTTTATGCACCGGACATTGGTTGGCGATTTGCAGGAGCCTGGCGCGTTGCTCGTCGGTGATGTTCCCGGTCAGAGCCAGTTCCATTTCGATGCGGTCGATCTTGCCCGTTCTCGTTTCGCACTCCGCGCAATCGACGGCGTGGATTTTCGAGTGACGCAATTCGACACGCACATCTTCGAGCGGAATTTTTTTGGCACGCGCGTACCAACCGACCGTCATCGACGTGCACGAACCGAGCGCCGCCAATAACAAATCGTAGGGTCCGGGCCCGGTATCTTTTCCGCCGTAGGAAACCGGTTCGTCGGAGACGAATTGATGCGAACCGGTTTGAACTTTCTGCGCGAAGCCGGCCGCGCTGCCGCTAACGATAACGTCGGGATTTGGTGAAGTAGTTGTTTCCATTCGTTAGGCACTTTCAGTATTTCAAAAGCGGGCGTCGGCGCCAAAGCGTTCTTCGCGCCGCTCGATTACACGCTGCAATAATTGCGGACCAGTCAGGCGCGAAGCCGCCTCGTGCGGACAGGAAGCGACGCACTGCGGTTTCGGCGAGGAACGATTCCCCTCTGCATCGCAGAGATCGCAAGTCGCGGCCTTGAGTTGCGCAATCCGCTTCGTCCCACGCGGCCGGCTTGCGTCCAGAACTTCTACAACTCTGCGTTCATTCGGAACCATGAAGATATTTCCGTAAGGACAATTCGAGGCGCATAAACCGCAGCCGATGCAGTGATCTTCGATGACGATTTGCAGATGTTTGCCGCGATGGATCGAATCGACCGGACAACCGGACATGCAATGCGGATCGGTGCAGGAGCGGCACGAAGTTGCGACCAGATAATCACCGAAGCGGCGCCCATCGCGCAGCAAACGCGTGATGGGTAAGCCGTGCGATTCCGTGCCGTGTTCGCGAATGCAACCTTTGGTGCATTCGTCGCAGCGCGTGCACAAATCCATATCGAGCACCAGAATGCTCTGGCCTTCATACAAACCTTGTTCGACGAACTCGGCCATGACCGGATTGACTTCGCTGTCGCTGCGCAAAGAGGTGAGCGATTGCTCGACGAGACGTCGCCGCAAGACTGGAAAGCGGCGGAGCATATCGAGAAAATCGGCACGGCCGAGTCGGGCAAGCTCGAGATAATTCAAGGCGGAACAGGTGGCACTGCGCGCGCCCGCCGGAATAACATCGGCTGCGTCACTCCCGGAAATTTCGAGCGCAGTTCTGATTGCATCGTCGATTTGATCCGCCGTCTTGGTGGCATCGCGCGTCGAAAGTCCGAGCAATCCGATCTCACCGAAAATCGTGCCGGGTCCGCGAGTCAGGACGCGGATTTCGTCATTGTAGCGCTGCACCCCGACACGGACGTGCCCGAGTCGAATGAGATAAACTTCGGCCGAAGGTTCGCCCTGGCGAAATAAAACCTGACCGGGAGTGACGCGCAGAAAAGTGATTCGTTTCCGCAGGTATTCGACGATGTCGTTGTATTGGTCGTAGGCGAGATCGCGGAAAAGCTCGATCCCTTGAAGAACAAGATTGAGCGAACGATCACGATATTCGGTTTCGAATTTTGCGCGACGACTCGGGATCCGCATCAAACGGTCGAGGACATTTCGGCGCACTTCCCACACTTCCGCATCTTCCAGAACAGTCACATCGGCGACGCGCGGCGAACCGCTCAGGCACGCCATTTCGCCGACAATCAAATCCTCCGGCGTCAGTTCGGCGCGGAAGACTGGCGGCCGATTGAAGCGAAGAAAACCACCGGACGAACGCACACCTGGAAGCGGAACAACGGCTTCGAGTTTTCCAGATTTCAAAATGAAAGCGGTGTTACCCGGCTCACCTTTTCGGCAGAGAATTTCGCCGGCGCGCAATTGCCGGCGCACGACGAGGCCCTGTTGCCAGAGTAGAAATTTTGGTGGGATGCCGTCGAAGACTGGATCGCGCACCAGCTCCGCGGCGGAAAGAATTTTTGCCCGGCCGGCGCGACGACGCGGCTTCACTGTCGCGACCGGATTAAAAGTGATGGCAGTGGTCGGACACGAGACCATGCATTCGCCGCACTGCACGCAGGTCGATTCACCCATCGCGTCGTTCAAATCGAAACCGATGCCCGCGGTATTCCCTTTGCCGGTGCGACCAATCACATGATTTTCCATGACGTCATCACAAGCGCGCACGCAGCGATCGCACAAAACACATGCGCTGTGATCGACGGTGAAGACCGGCGACGACGCATCAAGCTTGCGTCGGCCCGCCCGTTCGCGCGGAATCGGCGGCGGTTTCGAGAGCACGTTGATTTTGAAACGGGAAGCGTTGGCGCCGCTGCGCTCGACCATTTCGCCGAGCTCATTGAAGGGCGCGAGTTGCGGCGCGAGCCAGGGCTGCGGCGCCGGCTTGAGACAATCGGCCGCGAGAAGTTCCGTCACCACTTTCACCGATTGCCGAACGCGATCACCATCAGGGCCGGCCGCGTTCATGGTGAAGACTTCCATACCGTCCTTCACCGGATGCTGACAGGCAGGAAGCAGCTTTCGCTCAGCCGCGCGCTTGCCGCGTTTCTGTCCGTAAATTTGCACGACACACAAACGACAAACCGCGACCGGTTTCATGTGCGGCAGATGACAAAGAGTCGGGATCGGGACCTTCGCTTCGTCGCCGTATAACTTGGTGGCGGCGTCGTAAATCGTCGTGTAACGCGGCGTGGTTTGACCGTCCATGTCCTGCACGACGTTGCCATTCGCGTCCTTTAACGGCTCGGCCAACGGCACGGTGATCGGCTGCCCGTCGATCTGCAGCGTGACCTGCTTCCGATAATCATCCTGCGTGGGCGCATCCAGCCTAACGAGTTGTCCATTCAAGTCTCGACTGAAGAGACCTTCGTCGTCGTCACGAACGAAGAGGCCGGCTGACCTTTCAGGAATGATCGGCATTTACTTGAGATGCTTGTTCACGTCGTCTTCGAAATAATTGATCGCGCTGCGCAACGGCACGGGCACGGATCGGCCGAGTCCGCAGATGGAGGCGAGCTCGATCGCTTTGCCCATGTCGGCGATCATGGGCAACAACTCGTTAGTCCATTGCTGCGAGGAAATTTGTCCTTCGAGGAGGTTTGTGCCTAACGAGACCATTTTTTGCGCACCGAGTCGGCACGGCACGCATTTTCCACAGGATTCGTTGCGATAGAACTCGAGCGAGTTAACCGCTTCTTCCGCCATGTCGCGGCCTTCCGCGTAAACGACGAGTCCGGCGCCAAGCGCCTGGGTCGGGCTCAAGGCACGGAAAAGATTCAATTCCAATTCCAAATCGAGAATGTCCAGCTCGGTGGCATTTGGATCGAGCCCGCGCCGCCTAACGAGTGCTTGCCACGACTTGTTGTTCGTGTGATCTCGCGGCAAACCCGCGCCGACCGCAAGCTTGGCCGGCAAAAATCCGCCCGATGGTCCCGAAGGCGCCAGACTTTTCAATTTTTTATCGCCGGCAATGCCCTGGCAAAATTGCTCGCCGTAGATCAGGTCGCGCAAGGTCAGGCCCATCGGCACTTCGTAAACTCCCGGGCGTTTCACGTCTCCGGAGATGGAAAATAAACGACGTCCTTGCCATCCGTTCATTCCCTGCGCCGCGTAACCGGCGCCGCCGTTGAGACAAATATACGGAACCCACGCAAACGTCTCGACGTTGCTGACCAATGTCGGCCGATCATCCAAGCCGTTCGTTTCCAATTTCGGCGGCAGGTTGCGCGGTTCGCCGCGACGATCCGACATCGCTTCGATCAACGCACTTTGCTCGCCGCAGATATAGCCGCCTGGACTAACGAATACTGAAACGGGAAATGGCCGGCCGAGCAGCAACGCATTCGGTCCGCAAACGCCGAGTTCTTCCGCGCGCTCAATTTCGGCGCGGCAGGCTGCGATCTGTTCGGGATATTCGTGACGAATAAAAATGAATCCTTCCGTCGCGCCCGTGACCAGACCCGCGAGAATCACGCCTTCGAGAACAAGATGCGGCGTGCGAAGCAGGAGTTCGCGATCTTTGAAGGTGCCCGGCTCGCTCTCATCACCATTCACGACGATGAAGGCGCGCGTGTCGTCGCGGCGTTGAAAGGCGGTGCGGACGGCGTCGCGCACATCTCGCCATTTCTGAACCGCTGGAATTCCTGCGCCGCCCAGACCGCGCAAGTCCGCATCTTTCAACTCGCTCAGTACTACTTCCGACCAGCCGGCTAACTCCGATCCTTTCGCCCAATCATCTTCCGTGTGCCAACAACGCAGTGCTTCCTCAACGCGATGAGAGTTCGCGCCTTCGAGTTTCGTTTGCAG